>JAEZGQ010000179.1 GCA_023416895.1 Bacillota bacterium
CCCCCGAGCCCCAAGCGCTTTTTGCTGGCCTGAAGCGGTCCTTCCTTAACATGGAAAGGCCGCTTTGTTACGGCTTGTTCTACCCTACAAAACGGGGCAACTTTGTGGTACAATCCGTGTAATGCTCTCTTGGAGGAAAAGCTTTGAAACTTGCCGCTTCCGTAGTAAACCTTGTTCTTTGGGTGTGGTTTTTTGGCTGCATCGTTACTTATCGAACAAAAAAGTACGTGCTGGTGGAAGGCATGGGCGTAAAAAGCGTGGAGTTTGGTGCGCTTTGCCTGTTTTCTTTGGCGCTGGCGCTGTTTTTTGCCATGCACGCGGTGGGGAAGTGGGTACTGCTTGCCGTACTTGCGCTTTGGTTTACGGTACAGTTTTTTTGCCATTGGCGCTATACCATTTTCGGCGTTTCCCAGGAGAAGCTTTGCGGCTACAATGCGTGCTTTCAAAACACGCTGCACCTTATCCCCGCATCAACAAAAAGGCTTGTACCGGATTTTTACCATATGGTTTTACACCTTTTGATCGCTGTTTCCGCCGTATTAACTGCGCTTAGCTAAAGCGTGTGACGGAAGTTGTTGACGATGGAGCGTGCATCCGTTAAGCTGTGATAGGCACGGCGCGCCAATGCGTACACGACTATAGAAGCGTATAAGCGCTATGCTTAAGTTATGTTTTTTCGCGCAGAGGGCGGGTTTGCCCAAAATACTTTTGAAAGAGAACGATCATGAACAAAGCGACGTTTCGCAACACCCTTCTTTTATTGCTTACGGCAACCATTTGGGGCTTTTCGTTTGTGGCACAAAGCAAGGGGATGGAGCATGTTGGCCCGCTCACGTTCAACGGTGTGCGCGCGGTGCTCGGCGGGCTTGTGCTCGTGCCGTTTGCCGCCATGCAGGCGGCCTCTAACCGCAAGAAGGGTATAAAAACCGACCGCCGCGCGCTTCTTTGGGGCGGGCTTTGGTGCGGCATATTCCTGTTTTTCGCAAGCAGTCTACAGCAGTACGGCATCCTTTATACGAGCGTTGGCAAGTCCGGTTTCATCACGGCGTTTTACATTGTACTCGTACCCATTTTCGGCCTGTTTTTGAAAAAGAAAACCGGAGCTTTGGTTTGGGTGAGCGCACTCATCGCGCTTGTGGGGCTTTACCTTCTATGCATTACGGAGCAGTTCAGCGTCAATTTGGGCGATGTGCTCACGCTTGGTTGTGCGGTGCTTTTCGCAGGGCATATTCTCGTAATCGACCACTTCGCTTCCAAGGTGGACGGTGTTACCCTTTCCATGCTTCAGTTTTTTGTAAACGGCGTTTTGGCGTGCTCTGCGGCGCTCATTTTTGATAAGCCAAGCCTCGCATCCATCCTTGATGCACGCTGGCCCATTCTCTATGCGGGTATACTGTCCTGCGGCGTGGCGTACACGCTGCAGATCATCGGCCAAAAGGGAATGAACCCCGCCGTGGCGTCGCTCATTTTAAGCCTCGAATCCTGCATTGCGGTGCTTGCCGGCTGGCTCCTTTTGAACCAAAGCCTCAGCGCGCGCGAGCTTGTTGGGTGCGCGGTAATGTTTGTGGCGATCATCCTCGCGCAGCTTCCCTCGAAAAAGGCGGCGAACATAACGCTTCAAGAAACTGCGCTATAACGGCGAAAACGGCAAAAGCAAAGCACGAAAAAGGGTTGGCGCATATGCGACAACCCCTTTTGTTGTTAAAAACCCCTTTCGGGTACTTCATAACGGTGGGGCTTTTGCACTCAAGTTCACAGGTTCTATTTCCTCCTATATCGGAGGTCAAGTCTTGTTATGCTTTTCTTCGCCGAAGAAACGCCACTGCCGTGCAGAGCGCAGCGAGTCCAACTATGAGATAAGAAACCGGTGTTGCCGCGTCGCCCGTCTGCGGTACTGCAACTTCATCGATGATGAGGGAGATCGGCCACGATGCACCGGGGACTGAATAAGTTACCGTTGTCGTTCCGTTTTTGAGTGCTGTGAACGTGTATTGATCTCCATTTTTCGTCATGGAGAGGAATGTGTTGTCATAATTCCAAACGCCTCCGACATACTGCGGTGCCCATGTAACCTGGCTGCCGGTAAAAAGCGTATAGCTTGACGGGAGGCCGGTGATGGTCGGCACAACTGGCGCCGCGTTGACCACCAATGTAAAGGACAGTGTGGCATCCGGATTTATGCCGTTGGAGGCCGTCAGCACCACAGGGTAGCTCCCTGTCAAAAGCCCCGCGGCAATTTCCAGCTTCTTTGTTGTATTGTTCCAGGTAATTTTATCGTTGCCGGATGTTTTTGTTACCGTAGGCACGGGATAGCCATCTACGGTATAGTTGAGTGTCTCTGCGGCGGTATATCCTTCGACAAGCGTCATGCCCGTAGGGCCGGTAATGGTAGGCGCTGCCATGCCGAAGATTACGATGTCGCTTTGGCCGGAAATGCCGTCTGCCCCGCCGACCGAGGGCAGCGTCAAAATGGCGGGATTTCCTAAAGCGGCAGATGCGATGCTAGCACCTGTATCAAGAATCAGTGCGTTCGTGGATTTATATTCCAAATCGGCAGAGATATCCCCTGCCTGCACCGTATAGGAAAATGTGAGGTTGTTTGTGTCGCTGCCGGAACTATAATATGCAAATTGATCATTGTTCCCGGTCTCTAAAAGCAGTTTAGGCGTTCCCCCCACTAGAACAGGTTGGTCAAACACCACATCGATGTTTATAACATCGCCGATACCATATGTTCCATCAGCGTTGTTTGCAATGACGTGGAAGATCACAGGGTTTGGCAGCACAACCGCAATGCTTATGGTATCCGTATCGGTTCGATTGCCGCCGCTGCCGGAGAGGCCAAGGTCATTTGTGGTTATTTTAAGGGAGGCGGGGCCAGTGTATCCCGAAGTGGGGCTAAATGACAAACCATTCAGTGCCGCATTGATGTTCGAGATGGTTCCTTCAAAAGTCATTGTGACGTCGCCTGTTCCGCTGCCCACCGTGAAAACAAGGCCGGCGGTACCGCTAAGGCTGATAAGCCCTTTTGTAGCAGTTAGAGTAACCTGAACGGTGCCCCCGCCCGAATCCACATCCGATACGGAAAGTGCGTTCCCGTTACCTGACGAAAAAACGAGCACACCATCCTGCATAACACTCTGCGCTGCAGGAACGTTGTTCACGGGCGCATCGTTAACAGCCGTAACGAGCAAGGTTACAGAGGCCGTAGCAGTCCCGCCGTCCGTGCCGTCATTTGCGGTAATGCTTAGCGTTACGTTTCCCGTCGAGTTTGGGAGGGTAAGAAATGTTAAGTTGGCGCCCGCAATATAGCTGTTGATATCTGCAACGGAACCGATAAGGATAACCATTGTCGAACCATTGCCGGAAGTGGTGACCCCGCTACCTGACAATGCGTACAAGGTACCGTTAGAAACGCTGAAAACAACGGTAAGCGTATCCCCATCTAGATCGCTAAAAGAAATGCCCGAAAGTGCAATTTCTGTATCCTCGGTTACGCTGATTGATGAGGGGGCGGTGATGCCTGGTGCCGCAGCATATGCGCCGACAGGAAACAGCATTGCTGCAAGTACCAAAGCCAACAGCATGGAAAGTGCTCTTTTCATTTTCTTCATCAGGTTACTCCCTCCAATTTATCAGAATTGCATGCTAACCTATGCGTAGGAGAAACAGGCCATCATGTTTTAAAATCGTTGTGATGGCGCATTATCCATTGTGTGCACTGTTTCGAATTTGGTTCCGGCATATATTCCGGTGGCATTGGTTACGATTGGTCGCTGCAGGGGGATAAAGGCAAAGCTTGCCGTTACAAAGAATATCACGATTAAAAATGATTTTATTTATAATATTATAAGGTGAAAAATTTCATTTGAACAGAAGTGTTTTTTGGCCGCGAAAGTTCCTGTTTTACGACACATAATCACTGCACTCGCCAATGTTTTGAAATGCTTTAAGCATAGCTACTGCAAAAAAACATTAATATCGGTGATGGCTTGTACAGCATTGCGCAGCTTTTTTCTAAAAAAGCGCCGAACAGAGCGCTTCAGGATGCCGCGTTTTACTGGCGAAACAACAAAAAAATCCAGCCGATCAATTCGCCCCTTGACTGGTTGGATAGGCGCATATTTTACTACAGAAAACCGACCTGGTCATGGTTTATTTTTTACTGACCAGAGTCATGTTTTTGTATAATTTACCAAATATTGCGACACATACTTTTATTTTTTGCCATTTTATGCTAAAATTAACCACGGTTTCTGTTTTTAGATCTCCGTTGGAGGCTCTTCATCCTGCATTTGCTATGGCAAATAGGGACATTGGCTACGTTCGCCATGCCAATTTTGATCTACGAGAACATTCAGTAGATCATGATCGGCTACTGATAGAAGGGTTCAGTTGCATCAATCATTCAAAGGAGGAGTAAAAATGCATCAAAAAATGACAAAGAAAATGATTCTTCTGTTCGTGCTATCCTGCGTTGCTTCGCTTTTAATCGGCGTTGCGCTGGGATACGGAATTCAAGCCCAAGGCCTTATGGGAGCGGCTGTGTCCAACGGGTCGGATGATCCCGATGGGCTGGGTGCTAGCCGTCCCAACTACACGGATTGGCGTAACTTCACCTGCGTGAGCTGTGGGAAGGAAACGGGTAATTACTATGATTACGGCGTCCCCCTTAAGTGCCCGCTTTGCGGTGCGGAGAATCCGAAGTAAAGCGCTTTTGGTGGCAAAAAGAAGGAGTATATGGTTGAGCTACAAGCCTGCCTTCGAAAAAGAGGCGATGCTATGGAAACTTATATGAATTTTGTCTCCTTTATGGCTGCCATTACTGAAGGCCGGCGTTAATCATGCGCAATAAACATTGTTTTTTGCGCGGCGCCCCTTTTGCTGCCGGAGTTTTGCTGCTGATCACCCTTTTGTGGACGGTGTGTTATACCGTGCTGGCTTTTGTGCGGCTTCTTCCTTTGGAGAAGCTAATTGCAGTGGGAGATGTCTATCAGCTTGCCCTCGGCCTTGGGGCTACGGTTGTTCTTTTCACACGCTTGAAACGAACCCAACGTAAGTACATCCTTCTTGGTACCGGGTTAGCCGTTTTTAGCTGGACGGTAGGGCAGCTTTTCTGGTTTTCCTATACGCTGCTGGCGGATTCCCCTTTACCATACCCTTCCGTAGGGGACTTAGGGTTTACCGGTGCCTATTTTTTCCTGATCGGCGTAATTGGCCTGCTCAGTAAGGATTCCCCCAAAATCCCTTATGCGCCGCTGGCTTTTTTCATACTGCTGGTTCCTGCTCTGTTGGCGGTGGGCCAAAGCGCGCTGCCGGTGAAGTTGTATAATGTTGTTTTGGGTTGTGCCGCAGCCTATACGCTCTATAGGGCAATCCCTTTGGGAAAGCATAAAGAATACCGCTGGTTTCTATGCGGTATTCTTCTTTTGGCATTTACGGACGTTGTCTTTATGATTAGCGTCGTTTATTTCAGCGATAGCTTTACTCTGACCTCAGCACCCTTGTACCCCCTTGCGCTTTCTGTTATAACTTACGGCATCCTAAAGGGAGAAGCGGACGAATTATGACTTACGCCGTCTTTATGGGAATGCTGATTCCACTTATATTCCTCATCATTTTGCTCAAGGGCGAAAACCGTAAGATGATGCTTTTTTTTACTTGGGGCATGGTGGCGTTTGTTTTGTCGCTGGCAGCAAGCAATGTCCTTGCTGCACGTTTGCAAATAAGCGTTTTTCAGCTTTCGGTAACATGGGCGCCTGTGATCGAGGAGATACTCAAATCACTTCCGTTGCTGTATTTCCTGTTTCGGCGGAAAAACACGGAATATCCGCTTGTCTATTTCGCTATGGCTGCGGGAATCGGCTTTTCCATTCAGGAAAACTATCTATATCTTATGAGCTATACGAGCTTGGGTGGGTCGCTGACGTTTTATATGATCTTGCGCAGCATTACGACCTGCCTGATGCATGGGGTGACAACGGCGATCATCGGCTATGGCCTTACCCTCATCAGAAAATACGAGATCATGGTTGCGCCGTTGCTTTTTGGGCTATTTTCGGTGGTGATTATCCTTCATGCACTGTTCAATTTGTACATCAATTCCAGCGTCAAGCTGATTGGTATGCTCATACCGGTTCTTCTTTATATCGCCGGTCTGGTCATTCTTTATCTGCAGAAAGATCCTGAGCCTGGTGGGAAAGAACAAGGCTGACAATGGGAAGTGAGCGCTTCTGGAGCGTTTTGCGTGTTTTTCATAAGAAGTTGCAAAGAAAAGGGTTGGCGCATATGCGCCAACCCTTTTTTGTAGTCAAAAACCCTTTGTCATTAACGCTAGCTTACGCTTTACCGCGCTGCCCGGTACCCAATGCCATACATAATCGACATGCTTTTCACTGGGATGATCAGGCAGTCGCTCGCTTCGTCGTAATAGGAACCTCTTACGCGCGTGGTGTTCCCTCTGCTGTCGATGGCAATGCCAAATAGATGTTCAGCCACCTCGCCGGGGAGGAGCGTGTAGGGAATGGAAACAAAGCTCGCACCGCTTAACCGCGAAATGCTGCGTACTTTGCCGCGCTTCACATAGATCGCGGACATGCCAAATACCGGCCTATCTCCAATGAGCTTACGTGCGTATTTCGAAAGCTCTGAGGGGACGGTGAACTTAAGGGTCGCTTCGCCATTTGCTTGCTTTTGCAGTGCCTTAAGCGCCTTAAGGTCGATCGTGAGGGGAGGGAACGAGCCGTTGCCGCTAATTGTGAGGCTGCCTGCTCCGGCGCTTATGAGGCTTTGGAGTGCATTTTGCGAAAGCGTGACGGAAAGTGCGATGGTATCCAGCGGCACATTGACGTTGATTGTCACGTTAGCGGCGTTTGCGGCGTTACCCTGCGCTGCCGCATCAATGCTTTTTGAGCGCGCCGCTTACAACATCATCGGGAATGCTTGCATTTGCCGTGTTGTTTGTCCCCGGCGTTGCGTTACTGGTGGGAAAAGCGCTCCGTCATCTTTGTTGAAAGGTAAATTGCAAGGGACGAAAAAAGCAAAGGGGGCTTCGGTACAAGTGCGCCCCCTCAAAAGCTGGAACGAAAATTGTACGCAAAAAAGGTAGATCAGGTCGCGCTATGCTCCTGTCATGAGAAGAAAACGGGCGTGCGATAGACTTAGGCTCGGCTTTGCCTTCGGCTCCGTTCCTTCGTAGGCTAGTGTGGTGTGGGCCTTCGCGGGCCACTTCAAACCTCTCCGAAGTGACGTCGCTTTCGGCGGCCTTATAAGCTCCCCCAGCTTTCGCGCAATTTGTGAACGATGCGCATGATCGAAAGCGTTTCCTCGTGCGGCATTTCCTCGCACTCGATCCTGCCCGCAGCAATGGCCTTTTTCGCGGCCTCCACCTGGTATTCATAGCCGCTTATTTGCGCGGGGGCAAAAAAGGTTTCCGTGAGCGTGCATTTGCCGTCGTAAACGTCCACGCGCGCGGGGTTGTTGATGTTATCCACAGCAAGGTAGCCGTTTGTACCGTAGATTACACCCCGCCTGTCGGTGTTTGCGAGCATGGTGGAATAAAGGCTGGCGGTCACTCCGTCGCGGTAGTGGAGCAAAATGCTGTTCTGCTCGTCCACGCGCTCATCTGTGAGCACAGCGTCTGAGATAACCTCATCGATCGGCGCGCTGTGGTACATGCGCGCGAAGTTGATGGGGTATACGCCAAGGTCCAAAAGCGCGCCGCCCGCGTAAGCGTGCTTCACAAGCCGCTCCACATGTGTCAGCCGGTAACCGAGGTTTGCCTGCAAGGAAACGATCTTTCCGATGCACCCTTTTTCAAGCCGTTGACGGATCATAGGTACCACGGGCATGAAGCGCGTCCACATTGCCTCGCAGAGAAAAACACTCTTTTCGCGGGAAATGGCAACGAGGCTTTCCGCTTCGGCGGCGGTTACGGTAAAGGGTTTTTCGCACAAAACCGGCTTTCCCGCCTCGAGGGTGCGTTTTGTGTACTTGTAATGGAGCGTGTTCGGCAGCGCAACGTAAACAAGCTCTATGTCCTTGTCTGTAATCAGCTCATCGTAACTGCCGTATGCGCGGGGGATGTTGTGCGCCTTCGCAAACGCGTGCGCCTTATCAAGCTCGCGCGAGGCCACAGCCAAACATGTAGCGCCTTCCATGGCGGAAAGTGTGCGTGCCATGGCGCCCGCGATGATACCCGTGCTCAAAATTCCTACGTTCATGGCGTTTCTCCTTTGCAATGGCCTGTAAATTGCGCCTGAATGACGCGAGCCGTACGATGGCTTAAGTATACGACATTTCAGACCACTTCGCACGATGCTATGCGCAAACGATTATTTTTCTGCGGCATAGGCGTTGATGCGCTTCCAAAGATCATGCAAAAAGCTGCTGCCGCGGCTTATGAGGATGCCCGTCACAAGGCAGCCGATCCACTGCGGTGCGGCGTGCGCAATGCCAAGAAGCTCAAACACCGAAACGCGCGCCGAAAGTGCAACCGCAATGCCCACCGCAAGCGAACAAAGCGCGCTCCACGAAAGTTTTCTCTTTTGCTCATCCCAAATGAGCTTTAAGGTTTCCACCACCGCTTCGGTGAGAAGCCCCAAAACAAGCACTGTCCAAAAAAGCTCCATATCTTTCACCCCCCTAAGACGCGAGGGTTTATCTCCCCTCGCTTTCTATATGTATCGCGGCGCGGACGGCTTTACCACTGCGCCGCCGCTGCAAAAAGAAGGGGAATTGCACCGAATGGGAAAAATGCACGCTGTGCTATGCCGATGGGGCGAGCGCCTTTGTCGGACGCCTCTCGCGTTATGGCCGCTATGCACACTTGTGCGGTTTAAGGCGCTTATGAACTAAGTTTTCGTATTCAATCTCCAAAATGCGCCTCCGCCTCGGCTAAAAGCTGCTGCTCGGGAGCGTCCACAATCAA
>JAEZGQ010000189.1 GCA_023416895.1 Bacillota bacterium
GGCTTCGCATGGCGCTTCGGAGGTGCCTGTATGGACAGTATTCGTTTGCTGATCATCGATAAAGACGAAGTGACCCGTACCACGATAAAACGGATGGCGGCCGTCCATCGGTATTCTTACGATGAAGCTGCCGACGGCATTGCGGCGCTCAAGCTTTTTCGACGCCATGACTACGATATCGTCATCATGGACCCCGATTTGCCGGAATTGGACGGCAAAAACGTATGCCGCCAAATCAGAAAGGTTTCGGACGTTCCCATTTTGATTACCTGCGTAAAATGCAGCGAGCAGGATAAGTTGAGCGCGTTTGAGCTGGGGGCGGACGATTACATCGTAAAACCGTTTTTTCCGTAAGAGCTTTTTTCGCGTATCAGGGTGTTTTTGCACCGAACGGGCACGCTCGCAAGAAGTATGCCAACCAAGATGGCGTTTGGCGGCCTGCTGATCGATACGCGTTCGCGCGTGGTTTATGTGGACGACCGCATCGTACAGCTCACCCCAAAGGAATACAATCTTCTGTTTTTTCTCTCCCAAAACCCGAACAAAGCATTTTCTCGGGAAACCCTGCTCAATGAGGTTTGGGGCCACGATTTTATCGGCTCCGACAGAACGGTAGACACGCATGTGCGAACCCTGCGGGAAAACATCAAGCCGTACGATTCCTCCATTGCAACCGTTTGGGGGTTTGGCTATAAGTTCGTCGTTTGAAATGCGGGGTTTGTGCGGTGGTGCGTAAGGGAGGGTGACGGGGGAGCTTCGGTCTGTACCTTAAACTATTTTGCATACATAGAGGCGGGCGTATAAAGCGCCCGCCTCAGGTTGTACATAAATTTTACTTTTAAATATGACACGTTGCTGTCAATTCGTTGTGCTATAATGATGGAAAATTTGGCAGGAGGCGTTGAAAATGAGCAGGTACGAAGAAGGAATCAAATTGATCGAGGAGAGGTGTGGCAACGGAAAAGACAATGTCATCTCCCTCTCAACCATCGCAATGGAACCGAACGCTGACGGAAAACCCCGCCCTTATATCCGTGATGTGGACGCTTATTATGAAGACGGCGTGTTTTATGTTACGACTTGGGCGAAATCAACCAAAATGCAGCAGATCGCGCAAAACAATGAGGTCGCATTTGCGGTTTGCTTTGAGTGGTTTTCAGGAAATGGAATCGGAGAAAACCTCGGATGGGTTTTGGACCCGAAAAACGCCGAATTAAGGATGAAACTCCGCAAAACATTTGCCGAATGGTACGACCACGCAAATGACGAACAAAATGAAGAGTGCGTTATTTTGGCAATCCGCATCACAAGAGGCACGGTAATCAAAGATCACGGTGCTGTGCGTTACAATATGGACTTTGTGAATCAGGTAGAGACGGAAGAGGGGAAAATTAGGTAGGGCATTAAGCCGTATCAAATACGCATTTTCTTTGTTGCGCATTACTCTATGGTCATTTGCGTGCCTTCCATTGTGCCTTCGTGTTTCATGCAAACCCTGTTTCGTCCTGCATGCTTTGCCGCATAGGTGGCTTGATCCGCTCGGTCGATCACTTTTTCATAGTTTAAAACCTGTTCATTGCCGCAGTATGCCACACCGATGCTCACGGTGATTTGGCTCCCGTCCATATCTGTGCTTTGCACGGCGATCCTTAGGCTTTCGGCAATGGAATAAAGCTCTCTCTCGCTGTACCCATAAGCCATTGCCACAAATTCCTCACCGCCATAGCGGTAGAACTGCAGCCGAAAATTCTGCGCGAATTTTCTCAGCACTTCGCCAAAACGACTCAGATACTTGTCACCGGTTGCATGACCATAGCTGTCATTCAAGCACTTGAAGTAATCGATGTCCGCCATTAGGATTCCGGAGGGTCTTTCCGCATCCTTCGTTTCCAAGGCCGCCAGAGTTTCAAACAGCTTGCGGCGGTTGAATAGGCCTGTCAGCACGTCGGTTTCTTTTTCAATGGTCAGCAGGCGGCGCGCTTCATAACTTTCCAAACGAACCCGTACCGTCATATTGCCGAGAAAACACCCGAGAATGGCACAGCACAGGCAATTGATGATATCGTCGAGCACATAGAGCGGCTTTAGGTAAAACGCCAAAATCGTATGTACCACAAACCAAAAGGCAACAAACAGGTTCATGCGGCTGGGGCGATCAATGAAACCGAGCGGCGTAATGCAAAACGCGCCCAGAAGAACCGTTGCCCGCATATCGGGTGAGCAAACGACGCTCAAATAAATGGAGACGAAAAAGAATACGGAAAAGCCGATGTACAGCCCGGGAAGTGTATGCTTTTTCATAGCAGGCAGCCTAAATGAAAAGAACAGCACAAAATTAATCAAGGCGCCCACCAAATATGCGGGAATGGCGTTTGTTTTTGTGTTGCTCAAGAGCGATGTGATCAACGGCAGCAACGTCAATGACCCTCCCAGGAGCGTCATTGCGGACAGTATTTCTTTGTTATACGCTTCGGTTGCATCGCGGTTGCTGGATGCAAGCTGTAAATAGGTTTTTTCTTGATTCCCAAACAGATTCGACCATTTTTCCATTGGATTTCACCCCTGCAGGTCTAAATCAAGTAGGTAACCCATCGTGTAATTTTCTTAATTATCATATCAAAAAAAGGATAATTTTGCCAACAGTTATTGATTTTGCAATCGTTGATGTTCGTGCTTTTTCGTACTTGTGCAGAGGGAGAAGAAAAAAGCGGTACGAAAGACCCGGTTCGCTTATGCGAACCGGGTTTTTTACGGAGCGGACTTTGCTCCGGCGTGGCGTGCCCGAAAGGATTCGAACCTTCGACCCTCAGAGTCGGAGTCTGATACTCTATCCAGCTGAGCTACGGGCACATGTTCGACAGTGGGGTTCATTGCCGTATCAAAGATTATAGCATCCCGTGCGCGCCGTGGCAAGCACGCATTGCGCGCTGTGGTGGTGCCGCGAAGATGCGATGCGAAAAGACTGTCAGCCGATGCAGGAAAAAAGGGAGTGCCTGTCGATTTTCTAAAAAAAGCATCGACCTAGGCTGGGAAAGGCTGAATCAAGCTGAGTGAACCCCGCTTTGCACCATGTTTCGCGCCCAGTAGCCGGAGCGTACAACAATAAGTCCAATGCTGCACTTGAGTGCCTCGGTAAGGTTACAAAGCAGGTACAAAAGCTCGATGCCAAGGCCGCTGTGGTGCACCATGAAATACGTGTACGGCACGCATACCACCCACGTGAAAACGCTGTCGAACAGCATGGTAATAAAGGTTTTGCCGCCGGAGCGTATGGTGAAATAGCAGCAGTGCGAAATGGCGCTGAAGGTCATGTAAAGCGCGCCTGTGCGTATAAATGCGGTTGCGAGGCGGCGCACCTCGGGCTCGGTGTTGTACACGTTGGGGATTTCGCCCGCGCTCAACGCAAGCGCGCTTGCGAGAACAACGCAGATGCTCACGCTGAAAAAGAGGAGCTTCCACACTTGCCGCCGCGCCAGCTGAATGTCGTTTGCGCCGAGTGCCTGACCCGTCATTACCGCAACCGCCGAGCCCATCGAAAGGAAAAACACGTTAAACATGTTGGTGATGGTGCTTGCGATGTTCAAGCCCGCGACGACCATAAGCCCGCAAGTGGAAAAAATCTGCGTGATGGTGGTGATGCCAAGCGACCACAAAAGCTCGTTGGCAAGAAGCGGCATGCTTTTGCTCGCAATGTTCAGCGCAAGTGCGCCGCCGATACGAAGCGAGCGATAAACGCCTTTCATATAGAAGAACTTCTTGCGGTCGAACTTGGTCCACAGCACCACAACGCTAAGCTCAACAAAACGGCTTATTACTGTTGCGAGCGCCGCGCCTTTTACGCCGAGCGCAGGGAAGCCGAACCGGCCTGTAATGAGGATGTAATTAAGCGTGAGGTTCAAAAGCACCGCCGTAACGCTTGCAACCATGGGCGGCAAGGTTTCGCCCGTTTCGCGCAAGGTGCCGCTGTAGCACTGGGTAATGGAGTAAGGCAAAAGCCCAAAAAGCATGATGTGCGTATACTGCTTGCCGTACTCGAGCATACCGGCTGCGTCGGCGGGGCTTCCTTTCCCCGTAAGGTAAAGAGAAATCAGCTTATCTGACCCAAAATAAAGAATGGCTGCACCGATGGCGGTGATGGCGAGCGAAACAAAAAGCTTAAATCGAAAGGTCTGCCTTAGGCTTTCCCAGTCCTTTGCGCCCGCAAACTGCGCGCCGTAAATACCCGCGCCCGAAATGGCGCCGAACACCGTCAGGTTGAACACAAAAATAAGCTGGTTTGCAATGGCCACGCCGGACATGTGCAGCGTGCCAAGCGTGCCCACCATGACGTTGTTGAGAAGGCTTACGAAATTGGTCGCAAGGTTTTGCACGATCACAGGCAGAATGAGCACAAAAACGGCGCGGTAAAAGGCCTTGTCGCCGATGAAGGTGTTTTTAAAGCGCTGGCCGGAGGGGAGGGCGTGTTGCATAAAGTCCTTCCTTTCGGGAAAAAAACCTGCGGGCGCAAAATGTAGGAAAGCAAACAAAAAGCCGGCTTGCCGGAACAGCCGGATAAGGATGTGCATTTTTAAAATGGTGAAGTCACCGCGGGCTTCAGCCGTTTTGTGCCTGCGCGAGAAGCTTTACTGCCTCTGCGATGTTTTTTACGCGGATGAGCTTTGCGCCGTCGGCTTGGATTTTTGCGTCGGTTTTGGGCAGCACGATGTTTGTAAACCCGAGACGTGCGCACTCCTGCACGCGTTTTTCAATGCGGCTCACGCCGCGCACCTCGCCCGTAAGGGCGAGCTCGCCGATGAACGCCGTGCTTGCAGGAAACGCCGCGTCAAAAAGTGCAGAAACAATGCACATGGCAACCGCGAGGTCGCCCGCGCGCTCGTCGAGCCGAAGGCCGCCCACCACGTTTACATATACGTCCTTGTCGTAAAAACGGAGCCCCGCCTTTTTTTCAAGCACCGCAAGTAAGAGGGAAAGGCGGTTGCCGTCAATCCCTGCCGCCATGCGTCGCGGGTTGTTGAAGGGGGAGGCGCTCAAAAGCGCCTGCACCTCCACAAGCATGGGGCGGGTGCCTTCAAGCATGCAGGTGACCGCGCAACCGGGCGCGTTCGTTCCCGTGAGGAAAAGGGCGCTCGGGTCGGCCACTTCGGCCATGCCTGTATCGCGCATTTCAAAGACGCCGA
>JAEZGQ010000208.1 GCA_023416895.1 Bacillota bacterium
ACCTTTCGCTCATCGACCCAAACGACCCGCACGACCCCGTGCGCAAGCAGGCGATCCCCACAGCGAGCGAGCTTCACAACGCTGCGGCCGATCTACGCGACCCGCTGCATGAGGATACGGATTCCCCTGTGCCAGGGCTTACGCATCGCTATCCAGATCGCGTGCTGATGCTCATTACCGACCAGTGCGCCATGTATTGCCGTCATTGCACGCGCAGGCGCTTTGCCGGGCAGAAGGACAGTGCCGTACCGCGTTCGCAGGTGGATAAGTGCATTGAATATGTGCGCAACACGCCCACCGTGCGCGATGTGCTTTTGAGCGGCGGCGACGCCCTCATTCAATCCGACGAGATGCTTGAATACATCATTTCAAGCCTACGCGCCATTGAGCATGTGGAAATCATCCGCATTGGCTCGCGCACGCCCGTGGTGATGCCTCAGCGCATCACGCCCGCGCTTTGCGATATGCTCAAAAAGTACCATCCAGTGTGGCTCAACACGCATTTCAACCACCCCAACGAAATCACGCCGGAATCCGCCGCGGCTTGTGCACGCCTTGCGGACGCGGGCATTCCGTTGGGCAACCAAAGCGTGCTTCTCGCGGGCGTGAACGACTGCGTGCATGTGATGAAAAAACTTGTGCACGAGCTTGTCAAAATCCGCGTGCGCCCGTATTACATCTACCAATGCGACCTTTCCTTGGGCCTTTCGCATTTCCGCACGCCGGTTTCCAAGGGCATCGAGATTATTGAGTCGCTTCGCGGACACACCTCCGGCTTTGCCGTGCCCACCTTTGTGGTGGATGCACCCGGCGGCGGCGGAAAAACACCCGTTATGCCCAATTACATCATCAGCCAGGCGCCGCACAAGGTGGTTCTGCGCAACTTTGAAGGCGTCATAACCACCTACACCGAGCCGGAGCACTATGAGGAAACCTGCAACTGTGAGGTTTGCCGCGGTGAGCGGGCAAAGAAGCTCGTGGGTGTAGCGGGGCTTCTTGAAGGGCAAGCGCTCTCCATGGAACCAAAGGACCTCGAGCGCAGCAAAAGAACCCAGCACGAATGACCGCAGGTTCGAAAAAGTGCCGCAAGGCACTTTTTCAAGGTATTCAACCCCAAACCATTCTTCGGGGACGGCGGCGGCAGGGTGCCTAGTTTCGTAAAAAGGTTGCTGAATCTTGCCGGAAAACGCGAGACGCATAAACAGTGTGACAAGCTTGTCATATAAAGATTTTCGGCAAAAACAGGAAAATGTGGCAAAAAATAAGTAAATTATTTACAAAACCGCTCCGTGCGGATTTTGAAAGAACTGGAGGAAATATGCAGAGCAAGCTCAGCTTGAACGAATCGCTCGTGAAAAGCGCACGGGCAAGCGCGCGCCGCGTTGCGCTCGACACGCAGAGGTTCATCGATTTGAATACCACCGTGGCGGTGGAACGCGCCGTTTGCCGGCTGTTGGGCGTGGACGGCGTAAATGCCGATGAGGTGCCGCTTCCGAACATAGTGGTGGAGCACCTGCGCGAAAAAGGCGTACTGTCCTCGGGCGCTGCATATTTTCTCGGAAACGCCGCCGTGGAGGCGGGGCTTACGCCGCAAGCCGCAGCCGAGGCGGTGGCGGAAGGAACGCTTGATTTAACAAAGCTTAAGCCGCATACACAAGCGGCAATCCGTTCTGCCATCATGCCATATGCCGTAAAAAGCGTAGAGCGCATTCGCGCAAACGTCGCGCAGCGAAACGCGTTTTTTGAACAGCATCCGGACAAGGAAGGGCCGTACCTTTATGTGATCGTGGCCACGGGCAATATCCACGAGGACATCGTGCAGGCCAAGGCTGCCGCCAAGCAGGGCGCGGATGTAATCGCCGTGATCCGCACCACCGGCCAGAGCCTTCTTGATTACGTGCCTTATGGCGCGACCACGGAGGGCTTCGGCGGCACCTACGCCACGCAGGAAAACTTCCGCCTCATGCGAAAAGCGCTCGATGAAGTGGGTGAACAAGAAGGTCGCTACATCCGCCTGTGCAACTACTGCTCAGGCCTGTGCATGCCGGAAATTGCTGCAATGGGCGCATTGGAGCGGCTTGACGTGATGCTCAACGACGCGCTTTACGGCATTCTTTTCCGCGACATCAACATGCAGCGCACCATTGTGGATCAGTACTTTTCACGCGTCATCAACGCGTTTGCGGGCGTTATCATCAACACCGGTGAGGACAATTACCTCACCACCGCGGACGCCGTGGAGGAGGCGCATACGGTGCTCGCCTCGCAGTTTTTGAACGAGCAGTTTGCGGTTTGCGCCGGGCTTCCCGAGGAACAGATGGGCCTTGGTCACGCCTTTGAAATAAGCCCTGACGTTGAAAACGGCTTCCTTTATGAGCTTGCGCAGGCGCAGATGGCGCGAGAAATCTTCCCCAACGCCCCCTTGAAGTACATGCCGCCCACCAAGTTTATGACCGGCAACATCTTCCGCGGGCATGTGCAGGACGCGCTTTTCAACATGGTCACCATCGTCACCGGCCAGAAAATCCACCTTCTTGGCATGATGACAGAGGCTATCCATACCCCGCTCATGAGCGACCGCGCGCTTGCCATAGAGAACGCGCGCTACATCTTCCGCACCATGAAGGATCTGGGCGGTGAGATTACGTTCAAAGAAGGCGGCATCATCGCCGAGCGCGCCAACGAGGTGCTTGCAAAGGCGGCGGCGCTTCTGAAGGAAATCGAACAGATTGGGCTTTTCGGCACGCTCGAGCGCGGCATTTTTGCGGACATTAAACGCGGACGTACATCGGGCAAGGGCCTTTCGGGCGTCGTGCAGAAGGATGCGGTATATTTTAACCCCTTCATAGAGTTGATGCGCAGGGAGGAAGAGGCATGAGCAGCGGTCTTTACAACACTTCCAGCAAAAATTTTGATAAAAGCCTTGACTTAACGCGTTTGCGCGCGTATGGTGATACTATGAACGATGGAAAGGTGCAACTTAGTTTCACCCTTCCCGTAAAAAATGACGACCGTGGTGAAGAAGCCGCGCGCCAGCTCGCCCGTGCCATGGGCATTGAAGAACCCTCCGTTTCCCATCGGGAGCCGCTCGACAGCGAATACACGTTTTATGTCGTGTACGGCGCATGCGCGCATAGTGTGGACTATACCTCCATTCGTGTGCAGGCCGTAGAAACGGATGTTATGGATATGGAGGCGTGCAACCGCTATATCCGCGAGCACATTGGCCGCAAGGTCGTTATGGTGGGTGCCTCCACCGGCACCGACGCGCACACCGTGGGCATCGACGCGGTCATGAACCGAAAGGGCTTTGCGGGCCACTACGGCCTTGAGCGCTACGAAATGATCGAGGCGTACAACTTGGGTGCGCAGGTGGAAAACGAGGACTTTGTAAAAAAGGCCGTCGAACTCAACGCAGACGTGCTGCTCGTATCCCAGACCGTTACCCAAAAAGATGTTCACATTCAAAACCTCACCGAGCTTGTGGAGCTTTTGGAGGCGGAAGGCCTGAGGGAACGTTTTATTCTTTGCTGCGGCGGCGCGCGCATAACGCACGAGCTAGCCAAAGAACTCGGCTACGACGCGGGCTTCGGCCCGCAAAAATACGCGGAGGACGTCGCCTCCTTCGCTATACAGGAAATGGTGCAGCGCAATCTTGCAAAATAGCGCACCGCGAAACCGGAGCAAACAAGGTTTTCTTCACACAAAATGCCGCTCCGAAGAGCGGCATTTTTATGCCCGATAGCGCGCGAAGCGCCCTATGTTTAGCCCCCTGCCCGTAAAAAACGCGGCTCGGGGTTCTCCTAAACCCAAGATTGTTAATTAATTAACAATAAATTCGCAAACAATAAATACGCAAATCGCTGATGGAGGAGAATCATGGATTTCACGCTGCCAAAGGAGCACTTGCTGCTCCGGGAAATGTACCGGAAATTCGCCGAAAACGAAGTAAAGCCGCTCGCCGAGGAAATCGACGAGGAGGAGCGCTTTCCGGTGGAAACGGTAAAGAAGCTTGCGCGCTATGGCTTTATGGGCATCCCCTTCCCCAAGGAATACGGCGGTGCAGGCGGCGACGCGCTCGCTTATACGATGGCTGTTGAGGAGCTTTCCAAGGTTTGCGGCACCACGGGCGTTATCGTTTCGGCGCACACATCGCTTTGCTGCGCGCCCATTTACGAGTACGGCACCGAGGAACAAAAACGCAAATATCTTCCCAAGCTTTGTGCGGGCGAATGGCTTGGGGCTTTTGGCCTTACCGAGCCCAACGCGGGAACCGATGCTTCCGGACAGCAGACCAAGGCTGAGCTTGAAGGCGACCACTATGTGCTCAACGGCTCAAAGATTTTCATCACAAACGCTGGTTACGCGGATGTATACATCATCCTCGCGATGACGGATAAAACAAAGGGCACCAAGGGCATTTCCGCGTTCATCGTGGAAAAAACGTTTGAGGGTTTCTCGGTGGGCAAAAAAGAGCGCAAAATGGGCATCCGCGGCTCGTCCACCTGCGAGCTTATCTTCAACAACTGCATTGTGCCCAAAGAGAACTTACTTGGCAAAGAGGGCAAGGGTTTCTCCATCGCCATGGGCACGCTCGACGGCGGCCGCATCGGCATTGCGGCGCAGGCGCTGGGCATTGGCGAGGGCGCGGTGGATGAAACCATCAAGTATGTGAAGGAACGCAA
>JAEZGQ010000217.1 GCA_023416895.1 Bacillota bacterium
AGCATGGGGCGGGTGCCTTCAAGCATGCAGGTGACCGCGCAACCGGGCGCGTTCGTTCCCGTGAGGAAAAGGGCGCTCGGGTCGGCCACTTCGGCCATGCCTGTATCGCGCATTTCAAAGACGCCGATCTCGTTGGTGGAGCCGAAGCGGTTTTTCACCGCGCGCAGCAGGCGAAATGCGTCGTTGCGGTCGCCCTCAAAATACAAAACCGTATCCACGATGTGTTCAAGCACACGCGGCCCCGCGATGGCGCCTTCTTTGGTAACGTGCCCAACAATGAACACCGCACAGCCTGTGGTTTTTGCAAGCCGTGTTAAAACGGAGGTGGCTTCACGCACCTGGCTTACGCTACCCGCGGCGCTGCTCACCTCGGGGCATACCATGGTTTGAATGGAGTCTACCACCAAATAAGCGGGGTTGACGTGCGAAAACTCCTCCTCCACAACGGAAAGATCGGTTTCTGCAAGAAGAAGCATATCGCCGCCTACGCCAAGGCGCTCGGCGCGTAGCTTCAGCTGTGGGGCGGATTCTTCACCCGTTACATAAAGCACTTTCCCGTTTTGCGTGAGGCTTGCGGCCATCTGCATCAGAAGCGTCGACTTGCCAATGCCCGGATCGCCGCCCAAAAGCACCGTGCTGCCGGAAACAATGCCGCCGCCGAGCACGCGGTCAAACTCGTTCATGCCGGTGGAAACGCGGCTTGCGCTTGCGCTGTCCACACGGGAAAGCGGTATGGCCGCCGCGCGAGCGGGCGAGGAAGAAACGCGCGCCTCACGCGGGATTTCCTCCACCATGGTGTTCCAGCTCTCGCAGGCGGGGCATTTCCCGAGCCATTTGGCGCTTTCGTAGCCGCATTCGCCGCAGATGTAAACAGGTTTTGCCGCTTTTGCCATAAAATCCTCTCATTTCGGTGCAATAAGGAAGCGGGCGCGCATGCAACCTGCCGCGCGCCTACATTTTAAAAGCGTCGGGCCTTTTAGGGGATTGCCGCAAACTTTACGATGTCGCGCTCGCGGGTGGTAACGTCCATCCAGATCACCTTATCGTCGGACACGCCGAGGAATTGCGCAAGTTCCTTTTCCGGCGTAATGTGGTAGGTTTTTTTATCGCTGAACATGTAAACGTAAATAGCGCTGTCCTTCGAATAGGCAACAAAATCGCTGCCAAGCCCAAAATCCACAACGCCCGTATCGATGCGCACAGGATCGGCACCGTTCCTGCAATAGTACAGGCTCGTTTCGGGGCCGTGGTTGCCATCGAGCCACACGGTGTAAGCACCGTCGCTCTGTGGGTCGTGTACAAAGGTGCCGGGGCGGTACGTTTGCGTGGTGGATGTACCGTTTAAAACGATCGAGCAGATGCAACTCGTAAGCGAAGTTCCCGAAGAACCGGAATCGTCAAGATCTGCCCATGTCAAAACCCCGTTTTTCAGGGAAGGCTTGCTCTGCCCATAAACGTTGTTGCTAAAAAGCTGCACCGTTACGGTTTCGCGGGTGGTCAAATCGCACAGGAAAAGCTTATCCATTTTGGAACCGGTGCGCTCCGTCCACGCAAGGTAGTTGCCGTCGAGCATCAGCTCGGGCTGGCCGGTAAAAGCTTCCTTTATTATAATAGGCTGCGCATTGGGGTCGGAACGGTCTACCGCGGTAATATAACCGCCGCCGTTGAGCTTCGCGTCGAGGTATACGATCCAGTTGTCGTTAAAACGCCCATACATGAAATGCGTGTTCTTGAGCGCATAAGGGAGATGCTCCGCCGTGCGACTATCCGGATCGTAGAAATAAAGGCTCGTCATATTCGCCTTGTTGTCAACAAGCTTGCCGGCGGTGAGAATAAGCGTACCTTTGTAAAAGTAAGGATCGCCAAACCATGTATAAGAGGAAGATCCGTCAAAAATAACCTCTCTTTGCGCATCCACGGGATCAAAGCTGTCCATGGGGTTGGGCGTAGGTGTGGGTGCGGGCGTCGGCGAAGGCGACGGGGTGGGCGCGAAGGGGGCGCGGTATTCCACGCCGAAAAACGGGAGTACTTTCGGCAGCCCCACAAACACAACAAGCGCAGCAACGCCGAGCACGGCTGCCACGGATAAAAAAAGCATAACGAACGGAAACCAGTTAGAGGCGCGCAAACGGCTTCGCCTACGGTGAGATCTTTTTCTGCCGCGATTTTGCTTCATGTTTTATGAGATTCCCTTACAGATGGTTCGCGCAAGGGCTGAAGAGAACACGCAACTCGTGTTCGGATTGCCGTGTCATACGAAAAACCTCTCGCGCTGAAACTGATTATACCATACCCTTGTGGTTCGGCACAGAGAAAAACTGTAAACATTAAGGGTCATAAACGCGCAAAAACACATAAGTCGACCAATTTTTCACGAGAATATATTAGATATAGTTTCAAAGGGGAGTTTCGCCACGAAAAATTTGTGGTATGATTAGAAAATCCAAAGAATCGCGGCGTATTGCTGCGGAAGAGGGAGGGCGCGCGGTGAGTCTTAAAATGAATAAATATACACAATATTACACCGTGAGCGAAATCCTTGACGGCAACGGAAAAAGAAAACAGACGGTTACCTACACAGGGCCGTACTACCGATTTCAAGTGGATTCTGAAACCTACAAAAAAATGAAGTTTGCTTACGCCGCGTTTGCCGCCGTAACGGTTCTTGCCTATGTTCTTGCAGCGCTTCTTGGCGCTTCCTCCATGGGCGAGGGTGGTGCGCCGGCATTTTTTGTAGTGCTTCCGTTTGTGCTGCTTCTTTTGCCGCTCGGCATGTGCGCCGGTAAAATTTTCATGTTTTTGCCGTTGGAGGAACGTCTCACGTTTCCGCAGTACGACAAATACGTGAAGGTGCTGAAAACCTACGCGGTGCTCTTTCTGGTTTTTTCCGTTCTTTTGCTGATCGGACAGCTTGTTTATCTTGCCTTTTTCCCTGCCAACACACACGATTTTTTCTTTGCGGCGCTCGCCGCGGTGCTCGCCGGCGCGGGCGTATTTTTTCGGTGGTTTCAGAATAAATATATATGCACACTGGATGCTTGAACGTCCAGAAATTCCTACTTTTTAACAATCTGGTCAAATTTATTAAAAGCACCACTTATTTCACCTAGCGCGCACCCTTTCTTTTAGTTATGCTTGATTCATGAATTGTTTCGATTCGTTGACATTACAAATGAGTTTTGATATATTTATAAATACTGGAGGCGAATGAGCGCCATCCAATCTTATAAGGAGGAAAACACAATGCAGAAAAAACTCAAGGCTTACCTTGCACTTGCGCTGGTTTGCGTGATGTGCTTGGGCTTCGCTGCCGGCTGCACTCCCACACCCGCGGAAGTCACCCCCACCGAAGCGCCTGCCACCACGGTCGCTCCCACTGAGGCGCCCGTAAACACCACGCCGTTGGTTGTTGCGTACGACACCTTCAGCGAGAAGTTCAGCCCGTTCTTTGCGGATACCGGCTACGATCAGGATGCGGTCTCCATGACGCAAATTTCCATGCTGACCACCGACCGTATGGGCGGTATCATCTACAACGCGATCGAGGGTGAAACCGTTTCTTACAACGGAACCGATTACACCTACACCGGCCCGTGTGATGTAAGCGTTGTGTATGACAAAAACACCGACATCACTACCTACACCATCAAGATGCGCAATGACATCGTGTTCAGCGACGGTGAACCCGCTGATGCCGATGACATCATCTTCACCTATTATGTATACGCAGATCCTGATTACGTTGGATCTACCACCCTCACCTCTTACAACATCGTCGGTCTGAAGAATTACCAGACGCAGACCACCGATGCCATCTACACCAAGTATTCCGACATTTTTGACGCCATCTACGCTGCTGGCGCCGATCATGCTTGGGCTTCCACCGACACTTGGACCCAGGAACAGCAGACTGCTCTTTGGGATGACCTTAAGGCCGAGTGGACCTCCGACGTACAGGCGATCTCCGACTATGTCGTCGGAAATTATCTCAACGATGACTATGCTGGCGCCGTATTTGCGGGCAAAACCGCTGCGGACGTGACCGAGGATATGTACATTGCGTTCTCCATGGCGATGTGGAACTTCGCTACGGTCAACGAAGATGGCTCCCTCACCGGTAACGGCACTGGCACCACTTGGGACATTGCCACCACCATGCCTACCGTTGAAGATATGTACAACGAAGCCGTTGCCCTCTACGGCGGCGATCCGGAAGCTTACTGGGGAACCGAAAATGGCGGTGACGTTGATGGCACCGACGTGCTCGGCACCGTAAAGGCTCGCTTCATCACCACCCAGGCCTCCACCGACCCCGAAATGGCCGGCGGCGTGCCCAACATCAGCGGCATCAAGAAGCTCGACCAGTACACCGTTGAAGTCAAAACCACCGGTTACTCCGCGCCCGCTGTGTACACCATCTGCGGCCTCAACATCACCCCGCTCCACTACTACGGCGATGTTGCGCAGTACAACTACGACAACAACCAGTTCGGTCACCCCTACGGCGACCTGAGCATTGTTGAGGCGAAGACCACCCAGCCGATGGGCGCCGGCGCCTACAAGTTCGTCAAGTATGAGAACAGGGTTATCTACTACGAAGCCAACCCGCTTTACTACAAGGGCGCTCCGAAGATTCAGAGCATCCAGTTCAAAGAAACCGCTACCGCCGAAGTGGCTGCGGCTCTTGCTTCCGGCACCGCCGATATGGGCGAGCTCTCCGGCTCCAAGGCCAACTTTGCCGAAGTCGCCAGCTACAACTCCAATGGCGAAACCACCGGCGACGCGATCACCACCATCAAGGTTGACAACCTCGGCTACGGCTACATCGGCATGAACGCCGACACCGTAAACGTTGGCGGCCAGCCCAACTCCGACGCTTCCAAGAACCTCCGCAAAGCGCTTGCCACCGTGCTGGCCGTCTACCGTGATGTTGCGTATGACAGCTACTACGGCGAAGCCGCTTCCGTTATCCAGTACCCGATCTCCAACACCTCCTGGGCGGCTCCGCAGCCGACCGATGAAGGTTACAAGATCGCCTTCTCGACCGACGTCACCGGTGCGGCCATTTACACTGCCGATATGACGCAGGATCAGAAGTATACCGCTGCGCTCGAAGCCGCTAAGGGCTACCTGATTGCCGCCGGCTTCACCTACGACGAAGCGACCGGCAAGTTCACCGCTGCTCCCGAAGGCGCGAGGCTTTCCTACGAAATCCTCATCGCTGGCGACGGTACCGGTGATCACCCGTCCTTCGCGGTTGTGACCGATGCTTCCAACGCTCTTGCCACCATCGGCATCGAGCTCAAGATCAACGACCCCGCTGACTCCAACGAAATGTGGAACAAGCTGGATGCTGGCACGCAGGATCTCTGGTGCGCAGCTTGGGGCGCAACGATCGACCCGGATATGTACCAGGTCTATCACAGCTCCGGTATTGTTGGCAGAGGCGGCTCTGACTCCAACCATTACCACATCGACGTTCCCGAACTCGACCAGCTCATCTTGGACGCGAGGGTAAGCGATGACCAGGCTTACAGGAAAGCTGTCTACAAGCAGTGCCTCGACATCATCGTCGACATGGCTGTTGAAATCCCCGCCTACCAGAGGCAGAACTGCACCGTGGTTAGCACCCAGCGCGTAAACCTCACCACGCTGACCCCGGATATCACCACCTACTGGCTCTGGATGAACGACATCCAGTTGCTTGAAATGAACTAAGCGTAACGCTTAAATCGCCCCTTACAGGGTCCGCCGCTTAGGCGGCGGACCCTCTGTATTATCAGATATGCAAAAACTGCGGTATATACCGCTGAATATACAATCTTTGTATTCGTAGGTTACAAGACATACGCGGGCAGCCGCGAACATCTCCCAATATGAAATTCACCCGAGCTTTCAGGGCGAGTAAAGAGGGAAGTTATGCTTAAGTACATTTTAAAAAGGTTAGTGATTGGCGCCTTCATCGTACTTTTCGGAGCGCTTATCGTATACACGGTTATTCGCTGCCTGCCAAGTTCTTTTGTGGAAACGATGGCACGTCAGCTCTCCAATCTGCCCGGCTCCAAAAGCTACGAGGAGTTGCTGGCGCAGCTCAACGTTCAGTTCGGCTTTGATACTTCGATCATCGAAGGCTTTTTCCGTTGGTTAAAGGATGCCTTGCGCGGTGAATTTGGCGATTCATGGAAATTCAACCAGCCTGTTGTGCAGAAATTCAATAGCGTTATTTGGTATTCGGTTATCATCAACATCATCACCTTCGTGCTGCAGGCAGTTATCTCCATACCGCTTGGTATTTTGGCTGCACGTAAGCAGTACAGCAAAACCGATTATGCCGTTACGGTTTTTGCGTTGATGGGCATGTCGCTGCCTACTTTCTTCCTTGCCTCGCTGCTCAAATATGTGTTTTCTATCAAACTCGGATGGTTTGACCTTTATGGCCTTGTTGGTAGATTTCACGAGCAGTTATCGCCCTTTAATCAGATACTTGACATCGCGCACCACATGGTGCTTCCGGTTTTGACGCTGATGATTTTGAGCGTCGGCGGGTTGATGCGTTACACGCGCACCAACATGCTTGAGGTGCTCAATTCCGACTATATTCGCACCGCGCGCGCAAAGGGACTCCCCGAGAAGCGCGTTATCAACCAGCACGCGTTCCGCAACACCCTCATTCCGCTAGTTTCCTATATGTCGTACCTGCTCCCTGGCATGTTCGGCGGCTCCATCATCACCGAAACGCTGTATCAGATTCCGGGTATTGGCTACATTGCCTTTATGTCCATCACCGCAGGCGATATTCCATTTACCATGTTCAATCTTGTGTTCCTTGAGGTGCTTACACAAGTCAGCCTTATCATCGCCGATATCATGTACGCGGTTGTCGATCCGCGTGTCAGGATCAATTGACGGAGGTTTATATGAGCGAAAAAGATTTAAAAAACAACGTTTGTAAGAACGAAGAAACCGATGTCAGACCGACCTGCGGACCCGACGGCGAAAAGGGGCAGCTTGCGCTCGACGATGCGCGGCGCATCAAGGTGCTTTCCCCGGGCATGCTCGTTTTTAAGCGTTTCGTAAGAAACAAGCTGGCCATCACTGGCATCATCATCCTTGTTGCGATGTTCGTGTTCTCCTTTGTTTTGCCGCTGTTCATGCCTTACAGCGAATCGCAGGTGTTCAAACATGACGAGGCGATCCTTAAGGAGTTCGCGGGTGCGATGTACAACGAGGAACTCCGCTATTTCCAAGTGGAGGGGCGCGAGTTTTCCAAATCCGCGCAGGCGCAGTTCGTACTTGCCCTTACCGCGAAAGCCGAAACCTTCACCTCGGGAACCGATGCGTTCAGCTATGTACAGGAAGGTGATAACTTCTACATCATTAGCGGCACGAGTAAGGTTGCCGACATAGAAACCTTTGGCGGCAAGTTTACGCTGAAGCCGGTTTCGGACGCTTTCGTGCCGACCGATGCGTTCACCAATGCCTGCAGCACAACGATTGACGCGAAGCTCGATTCATTCGACTTTGAAGGCAAAACCTACTTCATTGGCAAAAACGGCAAAAACTACACCGTGGGCACCATGGAAACGTTGGCTATGGCGAGCCTTCTGGTGTATGACGCTTACGACGAAAAAGATGTCCCTCTTACGACCAACTTTGAGTTCCGCTATGTTTCCGAAAATGCGATCAATGACGGGCAGGCAAACTTTGTTTACAACGGCACGCAATATACCATTGTGAACGATGGCGATATTACCATCAGCAAAACGGAAAACGGCGCGAATGTTCCGGTTGTTAGTGTTTCCAACATCCTTGTTTCGCCCATTCAAAACGGCGTGTTTTTGACGGCGGAATACAAGGCCGTAGTTCGCGACGCGGTCATCAATAAGCTTGACAAATTCACCTTCACCGACGCTTCGGGTACAGAAACCGAATATGAAATAAGCCTTGTACACAAAACCTATAACATCAAAACGCTTACCGTTTCCCGCCTGATCACCATGTACGAAGAGCCTTCGAGCGAACATTTCATGGGCACGGATGCCAACGGTATGGACGTGCTCGTGCGCTTGATGTACGGCGGTCGCGTATCTCTGATGGTCGGCTTCGTGGTTGTGTTCCTTGAGCTTTTCATCGGCGTAATCATCGGTGGTGTTTCCGGCTACTTCGGCGGCTGGGTGGATATGGCACTGATGCGCTTTGTGGACTTGTTCAACAGCATTCCGTTCTATCCAATCGTGTTTATTTTGAGCGCGGCAATGGATAGCATGGATGTGGAGGCGACAGGGCGTATTTTCCTATTGATGGCGGTTCTTGGCATCATGGGTTGGACCGGTATCGCGCGCGTGGTGCGCGGCCAGATTCTCTCGCTTCGCGAGCAGGACTTTATGGTTGCTACCGAAGCGACGGGCATCCGCAATTCCCGTAGGATTTTCCGTCACCTGATCCCCAACGTCATGCCGCTTCTCATCGTGCAGGCGACCATGAGCCTTGGCGGTATCATCATCACGGAAGCAACGCTCTCCTTCTTGGGCTTGGGCGTAAAATACCCGCTCGCTTCGTGGGGCAGCATCATCAACGCGGCAAACAGCATCCACGTTCTCAAAGAATACGGCTTTATCTGGATTCCGGCCGGTCTCCTTATTGTGCTGACGGTGCTGGGCTTCAACTTCGTGGGCGACGGTCTTAGGGACGCGTTCGATCCCAAGATGAAAAGGTAGGTGTGCATCATGGCAATTTTCAGCAAACCCAATTCGCAGTCGAAAAAGGCCAACTACATTTCCGCGCAGGAGTCCGCAAGGATTTCGCGCGAGAACCGGCGCATAACGAATAAGATCGAGCGCAAGCGCAATCGAAGGAATGTGCCGCCTTCCGAGTACCTTACGGAAATGCAGGACCCGCAAAACGTCGTGGAATTCGACGATTTGCATACCTATTTCTTTACGGACATCGGCACTGTAAAAGCCGTTGACGGCGTAACGTTCAGCGTTCCGCAGGGCAAAACCGTAGGCGTCGTGGGCGAATCAGGCTGCGGCAAATCGGTGACGAGCCTTTCTTTGATGCAGCTTGTGCAGCGCCCCCAAGGGCAGATTGTAAGCGGTGCCATTCGCGTAAACGCGGGCGACAAGGTGTACGACATCGCCAACACCCCCAGGGAGATCATGGAACACATTCGCGGTAACTACGTTTCCATGATTTTCCAAGAACCAATGACAAGCCTTAACCCGGTGTTCCGCGCTGGTGCGCAGATCGACGAGGTCATCAAGCTCCATAACCCCGAAATGACCGATGAGGCCGTTAAGGAACGTACGCTTGAAATGCTCGAGCTTGTAAACATCGCCAACAAAGAAGGCGTGTACATGATGTACCCGCACGAGCTTTCGGGCGGCATGCGCCAAAGGATTATGATCGCGATGGCGCTTGCCTGCAACCCCAAGCTTATCATTGCTGACGAACCGACCACCGCGCTCGACGTAACCATTCAAGCGCAGATCCTCGACCTTTTAAGAAACCTCAAAGATAAGATCAATTCGAGCATCATGCTCATTACGCACGACCTTGGCGTAGTTGCGGACATGGCGGACTATGTGGTTGTTATGTACGCCGGCAAGATCGTGGAAAAGGGTACTGCGGAAGAGGTGTTTTTGCACCCGTCGCACCCCTACACCATCGGCCTCATGGCTTCCAAGCCCGTCGTTGGCAGGGAGATCGACCGGCTTTACAGCATTCCCGGCACGGTTCCAAACCCCATCAACATGCCGGATTACTGCTATTTTAAAGACCGCTGCGAACGTTGCGTCGAAGGGTGCACCGGCCAATATCCGCCGGAAATCAAGCTGAGCGATACGCACTTTGTAAGCTGCTATCTGTATGCCGGCAAGGAGGAATCCGACAAATGAGCGAGCATGTCGAAAACGTTCTTGAGGTCAAGAATTTAAAGAAGTACTATCCCATCAAGGCCGGCATGTTCGGCAAGGTCGTGGGTCAGGTGCGCGCGGTGGACGGCGTGAGCTTTAACATCAAGCGCGGCACGACGATGGGTCTTGTGGGCGAGTCCGGCTGCGGCAAAACCACCGTGGGCAAAACGGTGTTGCGCCTACATGAAATCACTGACGGTGAAGTAAATTTTGAGGGTACAAACATTCGCACGATCCAAAGAAAGGATCTGCGTCTGCTCCGCCCCAAATTTCAGATGATCTTTCAGGATCCATACTCGAGCCTTTCCCCGCGTATGCCGGTCGTTGAGATCATCGGCGAGGCGGTGCGCGAGCACGGCATCGTACCCAAAAACGAGTTCAACGATTACATTGAGCGCATTATGTGTTCCTGCGGCTTGCAGCCTTACCACAAGGATCGCTACCCACACGAATTTTCCGGCGGTCAGAGACAGAGAATATGTATCGCGCGTGCACTGGCGCTCAACCCCGATTTTATCGTGTGTGACGAGCCTGTTTCGGCGCTCGACGTTTCCATTCAGGCGCAGATCATCAACCTTTTGGAGGATCTCCAAAAGCAGTTCGGACTTGCGTATTTGTTCATCTCGCATGATCTTTCCGTTGTGGAGCATATCTCCGATACGGTAGGCGTTATGTATTTGGGTGACATGGTGGAATACGGCGACAAGAAGGAAATCTTCAAAAACCCGCTGCATCCGTATACCAAGGCGCTGTTCTCCGCAATTCCTGTTCCGGATCCGACGGTAAAAATGAAGCGCATCATTCTCGAAGGCAGCATTCCTTCTCCTGCCAACCCGCCTTCGGGCTGTAAGTTCCACACCCGCTGCCGCGAGTGCATGGACATTTGCAGCAAGGAAGTTCCAAAGCCCTACTACGCGAGCGAAGACCACTACGTATCGTGCCATTTGTACAACAAATAAAGCACGGGAAAGTAGCACATGGCGAAAAAACGAAAAACCTATGAGGATGACGACGGTCGCGTTGTTGCCAAAATGAACGTCGAGGGGATGCCGTGGTATCGCCCGGGTCCCAAGGACGATGAAAGGGCCGTGCCGGAGCAAAGAGCGGGCGCAAGCCGCGAGCCGCTTACGCGGCGCGAAACGTTTTTGATCATGTTGCAATCCATGAAATGGGCGTTGCTGTTTTCACTGTTTTTCAGTGCTATCATGGTTGCGTTTGTGCTGTTTTGTGTGCTGGTGTGGTTTAAATAGGTATGGATATCATCAATTACAAAAAGCATGTCTTACCCTGCCCGCACTGCGGCAAGGACGTGCTCGACCATATGGACAACTGCCCGCATTGCGGCGGGCAGCTCAGAAAGCAGTTTGACAAGGAAAAGCTCAAGCGCTTCAAGCGCGTCGCCAACATCATCGGCATCTTGATCTCAGCCGTGTGTCTGGTGCTCATCCTTGCAAACCGTTGCACCGCGTGATAGAATAAATGCCGTCGGTCTTTCCGGCGGCACGTAGTGTCAAAAAAGTGCCTTGAGGCACTTTTTTGAGTTTGCAGGAAGCGCCTGCTCGTGCCTCACGGTCAGCACTTCCTGAGAAGAAAGCCTTGCTCACAAGGCTTAACGCGAGCGGCGCACATGTCGCCGCTCGCGAAGGAAACCTCCGGTGGTTATGTAGAGCCCCCATGGGCTTTTTGCTCGGCTGGTACCGCCGTTGTTTGCAACGATATCCTTATCTCCATATTTATCAAAATTCATTGAGGGCGTCATGAACAAAAAGCTATGGACGCACGACTTTACCATTTTAACGCTTGGTACGGTCGTGAACATGTTTGGCAACGCCATTTCGGGCTTTGCTTTGGGGCTGTTGGTGCTCGACTATACCAACTCTACCATGCTCTACTCGATCTATCTTGTTTGCAACAATCTGCCAAGGGTCATCATGCCGCTTATCGCGGGGCCGTACCTCGACAGGTTTTCCCGCAAGCGCCTTATTTACATACTTAACTTCTTTGCAGCGGGGCTTTATGTAGCGGTGAGCCTGCTTGTTGGAAAGGGGCTTTTGAGCTACCCGATCATTCTTGTGTTCGCGATGCTTGTCGGCACGATAGACAGCGTCTATTCCGTGTCATACGATAGCTTTTACCCCATGCTCATAAGTGAAGGAAATTTCTCCAAGGCTTATTCCGTGAGCAGCCTTATTTATCCGCTTGCCACCACCATTATGGTGCCCGTTGCCGGGGTTGCTTACAGTACCGTAGGCATTATGCCGCTTTTCATTTTCAATGCAACAACGTTTTTTATCGCGGCGCTTTTGCAAACGCGCATCCGCACGCAAGAAACGCACGTGAAAGAAGCAAAAAAGACCGGCTTCAGCCTCAAACGCTATGCGGATGACTTTAAGTTTGGTCTTTCGTACCTTCGCTCCGAAAAAGGGCTTGCCACCATTACAATTTACTTCTGCGTATCCACCCTCGTGAGCGGCGCAGCAGGCGCGCTCCTTCTCCCGTTTTTTAAGTCGCATACATTTGTGGTGCCGGAATCGCTCAACTTCATCATGCGTTTTGTGAAAACCGAGGATGGGCTTGGCGTAGGCATTTATTCGCTCATCATGAGCATTGCCACGTTCGGCAGGCTCATCGGCGGCATGGTGCACTACAAATTCCGCTATCCGGTGGACAAAAAGTTCTACATTGCGCTGTTTGTGTATGCAAGCCTTTGCTTTATCGAGGGAAGCTACCTTTACATGCCGGTAGCCGCCATGCTTGTGATGGAGCTTTGCTCAGGGTTGCTCGGCGTCACCTCGTTTAATATCCGCATTTCGGCCACGCAAAACTATGTAAAGGATGAAGTGCGCGGCAGGTTCAACGGCATTTTCTCCATGGTCAACATGCTCGGCATGATCGCAGGGCAGCTGCTCGCGGGCGGGCTTAGCACGGTCATGCAGCCCCGTACCATCATTGTTCTTCTTTACGCTTGCAACCTTGTCGCGGTATACTTGATCATGTTCCGCAACCGCGAGCATGTAAAGCTGATTTACAACCGTCAGGTGTAAATGCCAAATTTCTCCGCTTCAAGCGGGAAGGATACAAACTGTGCTCGGTACCATCGTAAACGCCGCGGCCATCGTGGCGGGCAGCCTCATTGGGCTGCTTTTTAAAAAGGGTTTTTCCAAAAAGATTGCGGACGCCGTGATGACCGGTCTTGCACTGTGCGTGCTCTACATCGGTGTGAGCGGCGCGCTCGAGGGACAGCATGTGCTTGCGGTAATCCTCTCCATGGTCGTGGGCGGCATCGTGGGCACACTTCTCGATTTGGACGCGCGGCTAAAAAAGCTTGGAGACCGCATCGAGGCGCGTATGAAACATGGCGCGCAAACAGGCTTTTCAAACGGACTTGTGACGGCGAGCCTTCTTTATTGCGTGGGCGCAATGGCAATCTTGGGCGCGCTTGCAAGCGGCCTTCGCGGCGACCACAGCATTTTGTACACGAAATCGCTTTTGGACTTCATTTCCGCCATCGTGCTTGCTGCAACGCTCGGCATGGGCGTAGCCTTTTCGGCCGTGCCGGTACTCTTGTACCAAGGGCTGATTACGATTCTTGCTCAGTTTGTGGCGCCCGCGCTCAACGACGCGGCAGTCGCGGATATGACATGCACGGGTTCGCTCCTTTTGATTGCGCTCGGGCTCAATATGCTCGGCGTTACGAAGATCAAGGTGATGAATTATGTCCCGGGCATCTTCCTTGCGCTGGGCTTCAGCGCGCTCATGGCACTGCTGAGTGCATAACATTCCCGCACATTCCCCGGGAAATGTATTCGATTCTACATCAAACAAAACCGGTGCAAAGCATTGTCTTTGCACCGGTTTCTTGCTA
>JAEZGQ010000243.1 GCA_023416895.1 Bacillota bacterium
GCTTCATCATGACCGCCGTGGAAATTCTTGAAACCGGCAAGGAGTATTCGCGCGACGATCTGAAAAAACTCCTCTCCGGCCACCTGTGCCGCTGCACGGGCTACGAAAACATCATCAACGCCGTGGAAAAAACCATGAAAAAGCGGCTTGCGGAAAAACAATAGCCCGATGGAGCTCCGCTTACTTTTCTTGAAAGACTTACTTTTCTTGAAAGAAAAGTAAGCAAAAGAACTTTATGTTGGGGTAATGAATTTTGAATGAAGGGGCTGGCGCGTTATAACGCGCCAGCCCCTTGGCATATCAGGAAAGTGAAAGCTTTGCGATCATGCTGGCTTCAAAGAATGCGGCTGCATGGCAATCCGTGCAGGGGAAAGGCACCGTGGCGCTATGCGCAGGAAAAAGGTTTGCCGCTACTTTTTGCGCTTTGCCACCGCAAGAAGAAGCCCCAGCACAATCGAGAGCGCCGCTGAAAGGAATACGCGGTATTCAGAAGGCAGCAAAAACGTAACGGTGTGCGCCGGTATCCAAAACAACGGAATGGTGCGAAACACCACAAAGCGTATGAATCCTACCCAATCGACCGCGTTCACCGCGCTTGTTGGGCTTGTTTTCTTCTCATTGCAGTATTGTTCAACCATGGTATCGGTAACGCGGTGAAACGCCATCATCGCAACGCCAAACGTAAGGTTCATAAGCGCGCTTGTAAAAAGCGCCGTCAAAAAGGGGCTGTTTTTCCCCGCGAGTACCCCCGCGCTCTGCGCCGCTGCAACGCCGCCCGCATAAACAGGCATAAGAAGCGTAAGCATCATGCCGATTACGCCCCAAATAGCCGCCTTTGCCCACACACCCTTGGGGAATGCAAAACGACCCGCGGCCACCTTGGAGGCAAGCACCTCGCCCGTTGTGGCCAGCAAAGCAAACTTTAAAAAGCCCATCAGATACGGCATTTTTGCCGTATATTCTAAAAACACGGCTCTGCTTTGCGGAAAAATGAGCACCGCCGCCATAAAAAGCGGCACAAAAACTACCATGGCGGCCGCAAGCCACCCCGACTTTGGTTTTGTTGTCATGTTGGGTTTTCTCTCCTGTTGAGATATGATTCATTTATTGTAACAGGAAATGGAAAAGATGAGAAGCGGGGGGATTTTTAACTGTATTTTTGTATAAAAATAATAAAATAGTAAGGATTAGACATTTATTTAGCCGCATTATCCATCAAATGTTTTTATACACTAAGCATGAGATTTTTGTTGTCTATACATATATTTCTAAAATTCATTTATGTTTTTATGATGAAGACTAATTTCTTCTATATTCTTTTATATCATTAATTGTGGTATTTTCTTGCTTTTCATTGTAACATGTAATAAAATGAACTTTCAAAAGTGTGCGGCTATTTAATATTTATCTGGTATTACCATAATAAAGGGAGCTCATTATGTTCTTTTTTTATAAGCCCAAATGGAAAACCATTGAATACTCTCGCACTAGAATCATTAAGTCTGGAAAAACTGTAAAAGATCCCATGGCGACTCAATATCAGATTCAAGAAGCAATAGAGGTCATAGATAACTGGAGAGCCTCACATGCTTATCCTTTGCATGTCATTTATATGCATCTTCGCAGGATGGCAGCAATTTCTTCAGATATCGTTGTGGCAGAGCGGCTAAAAAGATTAGATTCGATAATCAGCAAACTTAATCGCGAACCTTCAATGAGCTTATGGATGATGCAAGATTTAGGGGGGTGTCGTTTTATCGTCTCTACGGTAGAAGACGTCTATAAATATGCCCGGATTTATGAGGACTCTAGGAAGCGTCATACACTTAAGCACAAGTATGATTATATTCTTCAGCCAAAACCTTCCGGCTACAGAAGCCTGCATGTTGTTTATGAATATCATAGTGATAAGGTTAATACGTATAACAAAAACATGCTAATTGAAATACAATTCAGGACACACTTAGAGCACTTATGGGCAACTGCAGTTGAAACTATGGGGCTATTCACTAGGCAGATAATTAAGTCTGGTCAGGGTTCGGAAGATGTAAAGCGCTTTTTTGTGCTAATATCCTCCCTCTTTGCAATTCGAGAGAACTGTTCCGTTATCCCGGGAACAATTGCAGATGTATCGCAGCTAGTTTCTGAGCTTGAAGAAATCAACAGTAGGTGTAATTTTATTGAAATCTTAAGTGCGATACGCGTAGCCGTTGAAAAGCAAGATATTAAAAAAGTTGATCAACAAGGATACTATATTCTTTTACTTAACTATACTACTAAAATGCTTAGAATTAAGTATTATAAGCCCGGCCAAATGGACGAGGCAAATGCTATCTACAGTCAAATAGAACACACACGTGCAGAATCAAAGATTGATGCAGTACTTGTTCGCGTTTCTTCGTTTAAAGCATTAAAATCAGCATATCCAAACTACTTTTCAGATATTGGCGAATTTGTTAGTTTGGTTAAATCCTATCTCAAGTCGTAGAAGAATTTACGTCAGAGAAATCAGCATCATATTATTAATAGTTCTCCTCACGCGCTACCTCCTCCCCATCACCACCGCCGTGTTTCCCGTGCGCCAAATAAGCTTTACGCCCGTAAAGCCCGCTTCCTCAAGCATGGAAAGCTGGTGATGTACGGTGCAGGGGGTATCGAAGTGGTATTCGCGCGAGGGGTCAAGCAGCTGTTGCGTGCGAAGGT
>JAEZGQ010000252.1 GCA_023416895.1 Bacillota bacterium
TCGTGGGAAGTATGCAAAACCGGCGGTTTTTGGAGCCCAAACCCTTACATCTGCATGAATGCGGAATATTACTACGGCGATAACACCGCAGCCGAGCGGTACGTTGTTATTGAAAAAGAAGCAGTCCGTTGCTTTAACATTTGGAACACAAGCTTCACGAAGGAATCCCTGTTGGAAGAATTGCAGCCGTATGGCGTCGCTTGTGTGAATTGCTATTCTGATGTCAGTGGCAAACCATACGAAGAAAACTCACCGACCTTGTGTGCGGTGGTAAAAAAGCATGAGAAATAAAAATGCTGCACCCTCACAAAAGCAAACGCGCCGGCGCCCTTGATACGTCGAGCGTAGCTCACCTTCGGGGGTGCTTTTGTTATGATGCATTTGATTTTCCGCGCTGGAATTTTGCACCCCAACCGCCTTGAACCGAAACTCTACTTCCCTCGCTTTTGTGTTCTTCGAAGCAACGCGATGCCCTTTTTTCTGGCGCAACCGGACGTATAATTGAGTGGAGCCTAAAAGCCGGTCATTGTATTTGGAATATGCACCGTGAAAGCTATGCCGTCTTGATGAATTACGCTGTAAAATCCAGTCGGAGGTATGAGAACTTGAAAAAAATGCTGTGTGTATCTGCCGTGCTCCTGTGCCTGGTTTTTGCTTTGTGTGCCTGTGTGCCCGTAAGCCAAACCGCAGACCTGACGGCAGCTCCCACAAAAAGCCCAACGTCCACGCCAACCCCTTCAAGTGAAGCCGAGGAAGCCGTGGTTGAGTTTTCCACCTTTGACATCAACAAAAAATACTACCTCGATTCGGGAAGCTTTGTGGAATTGGACTTAAAGCTGCCCATCCTTACGGGTACTTATGATGGGATTGCGGCAATCAACGCGTTTTTTGCCGACAAGGAAACGTTCTTTTACAATGAGCTCCCTTTCGAAAGCCTGAAGGATTTTGAGGCGGGAACACCTGATAGAAAGATTGAAGGGAAAAAGGATAACTTTTACAGGCAGGCTTACTATCGGCTGGAAGCTGAGTTCGGAAGTATCCTTTCGGTGTCGGCGGCGCTTGACGGCGGCGCGGGCGGCGTAAGCTGGGCGGGTATTGAAGGGGATACGTTCGACCTGAATACCGGCAAGAAATTAGGCCTTTCGGATATTTTTGAGGTAGATGAACAGAGTTATTTGGGTTTCATCTATGAGTTTGTTTCAAAAATGGTTGCTGAGGAGATCAATGCGGATTTACAACGCGGATACGGTTCTCCTTACTTTTTTGAAGACCCCTATTCGGGCGACGGCTACGAAAGCATTCGAAGATTTGACCCAAACGATTTTTATTTAACGGAAACAGCGCTTGTCGTTTTTTATCAAAAATATGCTTTGGCGAGTGGTGCGGCGGGGCCGAAGGTGTTTGAAATTCCCTACGGAGCCATTTCAGACATGTTAAAAGCAAGTGTGGTAAACCCGCAATAAAAACACGCAACATCGAAAAGCGCAAAAAGGCACAGTTTCCGTTGAGGAAAGCCGAGCCTTCTGATGGAAAAGCTTATCAAAATGGCATACGGGGTTCCCGAAGGAAAGCCCGTATGCGGTTACAATTAGCAGCAACCTCTGCGGCAGCGTGAGCACCTGCGGCAGCAACGGCGACAGCGCCTGCGGTTAAAAAACATAAGCGTCATCCTTTCTTAAGCTTCCCGTACGGGGAAGAGAGCTGTTATATAGTATGTGACGCTTATAGATATTGTCATTGCCGGATTGGATCGGTTTGATGCGTTTGGTTTTTTTGCGCCTCCTCGCACTGCTGCTTTTTGGCGGCAAGGATCGCCAGGTTGTCGCCGATTGAGTTGAAGATGCTGGCAAGGACGTTGGTGTCGTCGGCAGAAAGCTCTGCGGAAATGCTGATGGCCATCGAGGCGGCCCACAAAACAAGCTCGCTACCGGGCGGGCACAAAGACATACCGTCACCTACTTTCAAAGGATGGCGCAGTGTTGGGATACACTTGTGCGGGGCTCATTTTTTCTCGTGCGAGCAAAGCTCTTCGAAAACTGACGTGCTTATCATCGACTTGCTCAATTCGCGCAGAAAAATGCTCAGGCAAACAAAGTCCTCCTTGGAGAGGGTTGTAAAAAAATGATTGGTTAGCGCCGCGATAAGAACGTTCATTTCGCACGGATCCAAAAATGCTCACCCCAAACATTATATGCAAAAAGAGGATAAGCGGCGCTACACGCAAAAAGAACCCCTTTACGGCATCGCGAAAAAGCGGCATGCATTCCCGGTGCAATCAAAAAACGGCCTCGAGCGGTGTTGCTTCGAAGCCGTTTTTATAAATTTTGTGGCCGTATGATACCTGCACACCCGGTTGTGACACTTAAAAAAGCTGTGCGTGTTTTCACCTCAGGTGCAGGTGCCTAAAAATTCAATTCGTCGTTTTCGTGTAGCTTGCACGGAGCCTTATCACGTCGGGATCGTCGATGTAGTCGTCGAAGCTTTCGCGGCGGTCGATGATGCCGCCCGGCAAAATTTCGATGATGCGGTTGGCGACCGTTTGGATCACCTGATGGTCATGCGAGGCAAAAAGCATAACGCCGGGGAAGGCGGTCATGCCCTCGTTGAGCGCGGTGATCGACTCAAGGTCGAGATGGTTTGTGGGTTCGTTCAAAATCAGCACGTTTGCGCCCGAAAGCATAAGCTTTGCAAGCATGCAGCGGTTTTTTTCGCCGCCCGAAAGCACTTTTGCCGGTTTCAGCGCTTCTTCGCCCGAAAACAGCAGTTTCCCAAGCCAGCCACGGATGGTGGTTTCGTACTGGTCTGTTGAATACTGCCTAAGCCAGTCCACAAGGTTCAGCTCAATGCCGTCGAAATAGGCGGAATTGTCGGAGGGCATGTACGCGCGCGAGGTGGTGACGCCCCACTTAAAGCTTCCTTCGTCGGGCGAGAGCTCTTCCATGAGAATTTGAAACAGCGTCGTGCGCGCAAGCTCATCTTCACCTACAAAGGCAATTTTATCCCCGGGTTGCACCACAAAGCTCACTTGATCGAGCACCTTGCGGCCACCCACGGTTTTTGTGATACCGCTTAGCGCAACGATGTCGTTGCCCACCTCGCGGTCGGGCTTAAAGCTGATAAACGGATACCGGCGCGAGGAGGGGGCGAAGTTATCCATCTGCAAATTGTCGAGCATTTTTTTGCGCGACGTGGCCTGCCGTGATTTTGCGGCGTTGGCGCTGAAACGCTGGATAAACTCCTGCAATTCCTTGATCTTCTGCTCGTTGAGCTTTCGCTTGTCGCGCTCTTGGCGGGCGGCGAGCTGTGTGTATTCATACCAGAAGTCGTAGTTGCCAACGTACATCTGAATTTTGCCGTAGTCGATGTCCACAATGTGCGTGCAGACCTTGTTGAGAAAATGGCGGTCGTGCGAAACAACAATTACTGTGTTGGGGAAATCCAAAAGGAACTCCTCAAGCCACTTCACAGCGTACAGGTCGAGGTTGTTTGTCGGCTCGTCCAAAAGCAAAATATCGGGTTTGGCAAAAAGCGCCTGCGCAAGAAGCACTTTTACCTTGCGCGGGCCGTCGAGCTCAGCCATTTTCATTTGGTGATAATCGCCCGTAACGCCAAGGCCGTTTAGTATCGTTTCGGCGTCCGACTCGGCGTTCCAGCCATCCATCTCGCTGAATTCGCCCTCAAGCTCTGCAAGGCGTATGCCGTCGGCATCGTCAAAATCCACCTTGTTGTAAAGCTCCTCCTTGAGGCAGATGATCTCATACAGGCGCTTGTAGCCCATGATCACCGTTTGAAGGGCGGTATGCTCATCAAAGGCATAGTGATCCTGCCGCAAAACGGCGATGCGCTCGCCGGGCGTTACATTGATTTCGCCGCTGCCGGGCTCAAGCTCGCCCGACAAAATGCGAAGAAATGTGGATTTTCCCGTTCCGTTTGCCCCAATGAGGCCGTAGCAGTTGCCGGGTGTAAACTGCACGTTCACGTTTTGAAACAGCGGCCTTCCGCCGAATTGAAGGGAAATTCCCTGTGCGCTGATCATGGTGTTTCTTCCTTTTAAGTATTCATTGCCGGTACATCATACCACATCGCCGCGCCCCTGCATAGCAAAACGAAAGGAAGAAGCAGGGCACATAAGCTGCAGCTCGGCCTTTGAGCAGCGTGGCGCAGCATCGTAACGGTAACGGACGGCATATAGCATTTGACATGAATTACCAAAGTACGATATAGTCTATAATGGTAGATTATAATGCTATTTATCTGATTTAGGAGAATAAAGTATGGGGCAAATTATTCGGCGAAGATTCATAACGGCTATGCTGGTACTGGTGATGATTATTAACTTCCTGCCAACGGTTGCTTTTGCCGCACCGGCAGCGCCAACGGTGACCGCCGGTGTGGAAAGCATCACCGTAAGCGGTTTCACTGCGGGCGCAACCCTTAAGCTCTATTTTACGACCGGCACGGCTGTTGCGACCGCGGTAAATATTACCGATGCAACGTACACTTTTGAAAATGTTGTACCAAATATCACGCAGTATTATGTAACACAGACGGTTGGAGGCGAGGAAAGCGTCAATTCCGCGTTTACCAATCCCTCGCTCAGAACACCTGTGGCTACAGCGGGTATCGGTTATATCGATGTTGGCAACGCCTATCCGGGCGCGACGATAACGCTGTACACATTAGGCGGCGCAGCGGTGTCAAGCAGTCCGACGGACAACGGCGATGGAACCTTCAGGTTTGGCGGATTGACCGCCGGAAGCTGGTATTATGTTGTGCAGAGCATTAACGGTGTGGTAAGCACTGGGTCGGATCTTGTAATGGTATTGGCACCGACCGCGCCGACGGTGATTGCCGGGTTGGAAAGCATCACCGTAAGCGGTTTCACTGCTGGCGCGACCCTTAAGCTCTACCTTGCGACCGGAGGAACGGCTGTTGCGACCGCCATAAATATTACCGATGCAACGTACACTTTTGAAAATGTTGTACCAAATATCACGCAGTATTATGTAACACAGACGGTCGAAGGGGATGAAAGCGTCAATTCTACATTTGTCAATCCCTCGCTCAGAATACCTGTGGCTACAGCTGGTATCGGCTATATCAATGTCGGCAACGCCTATCCGGGCGCGACGATAACGCTGTATACGTTAGACGGCACAGCAGCATCGAGCAGTCCGGTGAGCAACGGCGACGGAACCTTCCGGTTTGGCGGATTGACCGCCGGAAGCTGGTATTATGTGGGGCAGAGCATCAACGACGTGGTAAGCACCGGGTCGGATACTGTAATGGTATTGAGTGTTGCCGCACCGGCAGCACCAACGGTGACTGCCGGATTGGAAAGCATCACCGTAAGCGGGTTCACCGCTGGAGCAACCCTTAAGCTCTACCTCACGACCGGAGGAACGGCTGTTGCGACTGCGGTAAATATTACCGATGCAACGTACACCTTTGCGGATGTTGTACCAAATATCACGCAGTATTATGTAACACAGACGGTTGAAGGGGCTGAAAGTGTCAATTCTACGTTTGTCAATCCATCGCTCAGAGCACCTGTGGCCACTGCCGGTATCGGTTATATCGATGTCGGCAACGCCTATCCGGGCGCGACTATAACGCTGTATACGTTAGACGGCTCAGCAGCATCGAGCAGTCCGGCGAGCAACGGCGACGGAACCTTTAGGTTTGGTGGATTGACCGCCGGAAACTCGTATTATGTTGGACAGAGCATAAATAGCGTGGTAAGTGTTGGATCAAATATCGCCACGGTTAAAGCTGTCAAGCCTGCCGGCAATACGCCTGCGCTTGTATCGACGGGCTCGGTCAGCAATATTACCCTGCGCGGTGCGAGGTTTACCGGCAGCATCTTATCCTATGACGGCGCTTCGGTGATGGAACGAGGTTTTCTTATCAGCACCTCCGGCGAACCCGAAATGAACGGCGAAGATGTAATCGCCATTTCTGCGGGCCGAGGCAGCGGCGAATTTAGTGTTACGGTGGATTCTCTGGTTTCGGGAAAGACCTACTATGTGCGCACATATGCTATCAACGCGGCAGGCGTAGCCTACGGCACGACGATAACCTTTGTGGCCGGTTCTGTCGCGGGGGTACCCATTACCGGAAGCGGCGGTTCGCCTGCGGGCATCGTTCTGGCTGCCGTCGGTGCACTGTGCGGCGGTCTCATTCTGGCGAGAAGGAGAAAACAGTCGTAAGTCCCTAAGATCGGCCCATGTATCCCATAAATCAAACCTTTGAATTGCACCCCACAGTAGTTTCAGCATGCTATGCTGAAACTACTGTGGGGTTATTCTTTTGCCAAAGGGAGAAGCAAAAGAAATCGCTGCAACACCCGCGTGCTCAAGCAAAGATGAAGGGCTTGCCTCTGCTCATCAAGGAATTCAAGCCCTCACATCCGCCTAATTTAAAGATTTGCGTAGCTTTTAGGGTAAGCTCCACTTTCACCGCCGCGCTTCTTACATAAAAGATCATCAGCTATTCGGCTGCCATGGCGGCCTTTTGCTCGAGCATCTTCGCCGTGTCCTTTTCGATGTTCAAAAACAGTAGCACAACAGCCATCAGCGCGGCCACGGCCATGGGTACCCAGCCGAGCATGGCGTTGATGGTTTGAATGGTGCGCTGCGGCTGCTCCAAAAGGTTTGCATCGAAGCCCGAGGCGTGCATAGAAACGGCAACGAGCTGCGTGGCACCCGCCACGGCGAGCTTGCTCGCGAGGTTATCAGCCGTAGAGACCATGCTATCAAGGCGGCGGCCGTTTTTCCACTCGATGATGTCTACAATGTTGTTGCGGTTGGTGTTGAACATCACAAATGTGATGGTGACCGCTATGCCCACTGTGATCGCGTTCACATAGAGCGCACCCACGGAAAACGGGTCAAACACAAACCAAAGCTTACCCACGATGAACAAAAGCGCGGCGGCAAGCATCGTTTTTTTGCGCCCGAGCGCCTTGTCGATGGGGGAAACAAGGAAGGAAGCGCCCACGGATGCCGCGAGGTACGCCGCCTGTATGGCGGTGGCAGCGCCGGTGCTCTTCATCACATAGGTCGCGTAGTAGGTGATGCAGGTCATAAGAAGCAGGTTAATGACCCCGTAGCAGATGATATAGAGCGTGTTCAACACCCACGAACGGCAGGAAAGCAGCATTTTAAAAACCGTCTTAACGGAAAGCCGCTCCTCGTTTTGCGCAAGGGGTTTTACGCGCTCGCGCGTCGTGAAGTAGTGCGTAAAGCAACCTAGTATACATACCGCGCCCATCACCATTGCCGTAAGCAAAAAGCCGCGCGTGCCTGCGCCGCCGGGCGAAACGTTACCTGCCTTGTCGAGCCCGCCGAAAAGCCTAAGAAGCGGCAGGCACGCAACCGCGCCGATGCCCGCGCCCATGCAGCCGCCGAGGTTGCGGAACACGTTGATGGAGCGGCGGTCGGCATCGAGGTTGGTGGCAAGGCTACCCATGCTGTTGTAGGGGATGTTCACGTAGGTGTTGAAAAGCTCAAAAACAAGGTAAACAACGAGCGCAACAGCAAGCTGCGCCGTGCCGCTAAGCCCAAAATCCGCAAACAGAAGCACCACCGTAATGGCCCAAGGAACCGCAAACCAAAACGCGAGCGGGCGGCAGGATTCACCGTTTTTGAAGCGGTGGTTCACCGCCCAAAAGCCGATGAGCGGGTCGTTGAGCGCATCCCACACCGTGCCGATGGTGAGGATGGTACCGGCCAAAAGCACGTCCATCTTCATGATGTTTGTGAGGAAAAACAAATAATAGAGGCTTTTGAACTGGTACACAACGTTGCTTGCTGAGGAAAAGGCGAAAAAGCCGAGCTTTTCGCCCATGCGTACGCGGGGGATGGTGCCGGTGTTCGTGTCTTTCATAGACCTGCCTCCCTTGGTTGCGCCGCTTTGCGGAATTTTTATCATTATGACATGTTCCATTTGTACACGCAACAAAAAAGCGCGGCGGCAAATGCTTTTGCCGCCGCGCTTGAAATAATTCAACTTATTCTTCCGGCGCTTCATCCTGCCGGCACTTGGTGCAGTAGCCGTATACCTCCACGTTATGGCCGACGACCTGAAAGCCGTCGTCCTGCACACGGGGAGTGAACGCCTCCATGGGGCAGTTGTCCATGGGGATGATTTTATGGCAGGCCATGCAAACCGCATAATGCTTGTGGCAGAAGCGGTTTAGCTCGTAAACGGCCGTGTCGCTGTTCATCACCATGAGCTTTGTCGCGATGCCGCTTTTTACAAACTGCTCAAGCACTCGGTACACCGTGGAAAGCCAAACCGCGTTTTCGCCGCCGTCGATTTTCGAGCAGATATCCATTGCGCTCAAGGGGCCTTTTTGCGTTTCAAGCACCGCAAGTACCTGTTCGCGCGTTTTTGTTTTTTTGAGCCCCGCAGGCCAAAGGTTTTGATCTTTGCTCATGCCTCTGTCTCCTTTATAAGCGTTATGCGGGAAGTTTTTTGCGTGCCCCGCATACCGAAACAAGCTTCTTTCCCACGAGCACAAGCACCAATACAAAAACCGAAACGAGCGCCGTGAACCCGCCCGGCGCAACATCCAAATAGTAAGAAAGGAAAAGCCCCAACATAATGTCCGTTACGCTGAACAAAACCGAGTAGAGAAGCGTCGCCTTAAAGCCCTTTTCAAGCTGCAACGCCGTGGCAACCGGCAGCGCAATCATAGAGCTTAAAACGAGTACGCCTACAATGCGGATGGAAGCGGAAATGGCGGATGCCACAAGTATTGAAAACACATAGTTGATAAGCTTTACCTTAACATGAGCGACCTTTGCGGTATCCTCATCGTAGGTGATGAAGATGAGTTGATGATAAAGGAAAATGAGCGTCAGCACAGAAAGGATGCTCAGCCCTAAAATAAGAAGCATATCGAACTTCGTCACCGTTAAAATGCTGCCGAACAGGAACGAATCCGCATTTGCGCCGAGCTTGCCGGCGCTTATTATGGTGATAGCAACGCCGACGCTTAAAGAAAGCACGATCGTTAAAATAAGGTCGGCGTACTTTTTGAAGGAACTTCGGAGAAACTCGATGAGCGCACCGCTGGCTGAGGTAAAAACAAACGCGCCGAGCACGGGGTTTACGTTGCACGCAAGGCCGATGGTTACGCCTGCGAGCGACGCGTGCGCCAAGGTGTCGCCAATCATGGAGTGGCGGCGAAGCACCAGAAAAATGCCGATGCACGGACATAAAATGGAGATGCACAGCGAAACGAACAGCGCGTTTTGCATGAAGCCGTAGTTTAACATGGTATCGTTCTCCCTATATTCATGGAAGGTACTCTTGTTTTATGGAAGGTATTCCTTCGCGTAGCGCTCCGGCGAGCAAAAATGACCCCTGCCGCCGGAAATGTGGTAAATGGAAGTGGAGTTTTTGACCGCCGCGTCAAGGTTGTGCTCCACCGAAACAACGGTGATGCCATGCGTCGCGTTAAGCCTTTTTAAAAAAGTGTAAATTTCACGTTGGCTTTCCACGTCGACGCCCGAGGAAGGCTCGTCGAGAATCAAAAGATCGGGTTCGCCCATGAGCGCGCGCGCAATGATTACCTTTTGGTACTGCCCACCCGAAAGGTTGCCCACAAGCGAGCTTGAAAAGCTCTCCATGCCCACTTGCGCAAGGCTTTCCATGGCAACGCGCTTGTCCTTTATTTTTAGAAGCCTGCCGTAGGAAACAAGCATTTCTTGCACCGTAATGGGGAAGCCCGCCGCGATTGCGTCTTTTTTTTGAGGCACATAACCCACGCGGCTTGCATGGCACACGATTTCACCCGAAGTGGGCTTTAAAAACTTGAGGGCAAGCCGTATAAGCGTGCTTTTGCCGCTTCCGTTGTCGCCTACAACGGAAACATACTCGCCGTTTTTGATGTGCATGTCGAGGTTTTCAAGCACATACGGCGACAGCCCCGTATAGGAAAAATAAAGCTTTTGCGCCTGAATCAAGGCAGGTTCTCCTTTGGTAAAATTGCCTACTTATTATAGCGCGGAATCGGAGCAAATGCAAATGCGATTCATTTGCACTTGACAACGCATCGGAGGGAGGTTATGATTGGTTCTAGTGCAAATGCGTACCATTCGCAACAACGGGAGGCTAACATGTTCAAAAAGATAACGGCAATGTGCTTGGCGGGGCTTCTTACAGCGCTTTTGGCCTCATGCGGCACAACGCCAAACGGCAGCGCCGAGGAAGGCAAGCTTACCGTAATTGTCAGTTTCAATGCCATGTATGAGTTTGCTTCTGCCGTAGGACAGGATAAAGTAAGCGTTCGCACAATGGTGCCCGATGGCATGGAGGCGCACGATTTTGAGCCAAAAGCGCAGGACATTGCGGCCTTAAGCACGGCCGCAGTATTTGTGTACAGCGGGCTTGGGATGGAGCCTTGGGCGGAGGATGCCATTTCTTCCGCAGCCAATAAAAACCTCATTGTCGTACAAGCTTCCGAGGGTGTAGAGGCCATTGAAATTTCCGAGGAACATCGCGACGAGACGGAAAGCGACACGGAGACCGAAGCGCACGCGCACGGTGATTACGACCCGCATACATGGCTTAGCCTTAAAGCTGCGCAGATTGAGGTGGAAAACATCAAAAACGCGCTTGTGAAGGTCGATCCGGAAGATGCGGCATTCTATGAAAAAAACGCAGTGGATTACATTGCTAAGCTTGAAGCGCTTTATGAAACCTACGCCGAAAAAATGAACGGGCTCAGTGAGAAAAACTTTGTAACGGGTCATGCGGCGTTTGCGTACTTGTGCCGCGATTTTGGCCTCGTGCAAACGAGCGTTGCAGATGTGTTTGCCGAGGGCGAGCCGAGTGCGCGCCAGCTTGGCGAACTTGTGGAATTTTGCAAGGCAAACAGCATTGCAACCATTTTTGCCGAAGCGCTTGCGAGCCCCGAGGTATCAAAAACCCTTGCCGATGAAGTGGGGGCGCAGGTGAAAGCCATTTATACCATGGAAAATGCGGAGGGCGGCCTTACCTACCT
>JAEZGQ010000082.1 GCA_023416895.1 Bacillota bacterium
TCGGGCAGAATTTTTTATGCGATGATAACGCTGTGAACGCTATCCTCAACGCAGCCGACATCGACGGTGAAAACGTGCTTGAAATTGGTCCGGGGCTTGGTGCGCTCACGCTGCCGCTTTCGCAGCGTGCAAAAAACCTTGTAGCCGTTGAAATCGACGGGGCAATGTTCCGCGTGCTTTCGCAACGGCTTAAAGACGCGAAAAATACGCTTCTGCTGCACAGCGACTTTTTGAAATTCAACCTTCAGACGCTTCCTGAGGCTTTCCTTGGCGAAGGCTTTCACGTTGCGGCCAATTTACCCTACTATGTAACAACACCCATCTGCATGGCGCTTCTAAGCGGCGGTCACCCCATACGCTCCATGACGCTCATGCTTCAAAAGGAAGCCGCAGAACGGTTTTATGCCGCACCCTCATCACGGGTCTATGGGCCGCTTAGCGTGCTTTCGCAATATAGCTACACCATTAAAAAGGTACTTTCTCTCTCCCCCGCTTCGTATTACCCCGAGCCGGAAGTAGACTCGGTAGTGATCCGCCTTATAAAAAAAGAGGATGCTCCCTTTTTAAGGGCACTTCCGCCGCTCCTGCACGCAGCGTTCGCCATGCGCCGAAAAACCCTTTTCAACAACCTCAAACCGCTGTTTGAAAGCCGTGAAGCGCTTTACGAAACGTTGGAAGCCTGCGGCATTGACCCCGCCGAACGCGCCGAGGCGCTTTCTCCCGCGGATTTTGCGCGTCTTGCTTCGCACATGGAACATGGCGCGGCACGGTAAGCGCTTCATCTTCTTAATTCAAAAAACAGAAAAGAGCTGCGCGGAGCATTCCGCGGCAGCTCTTTTGTTTCAAATTGGCATTATGGTGTTCTACTCATAATCGTTAGCGGTGCGCCGAAAACGCATACAACATTTCCGCGAAACTGTCGGAAGCGTCCCATTGGCGTATCACGATCTTGCCGATAACGCTGCTTGCATCGATGATGTAATGGTGTCCATCCACATACCCAAAGTAGATGCCGACGTGGTGAATTTCCTGATATCTTCTGCATACCGTGCCGCAGGAGCAAAGTTCATTGGGCAGCTTTTTGAAAAAGATCAAATCACCCGGTTTAAGCTTACTGCGGTCGATGGCGCGGTTGCGAAGCGCGTAAGCCTGGTCATCTGAAACACGCGGAATGGTATATCCGCCTGCTTTGTAAGCGATTTTGGTGAGCTTGCTGCAATCCACGTACGCATAGCCGACACCGGCGTATTCAAGCGCCTTTTTGATGATACGCACGTTACGGCTCGTACCAAGCGTGTTGTAGTAAGCACGAAGCACCTGCTCCACATCGGCCCCGAGCGGCGTATAAAGATTGTAAACGTTGCCGGAAAAAATGGGGTCGGCTACAGGTTCGCCGTCTTCCTCCATTGCGGCATCCGAGAGCACCTTGACTGCACACATTCCAACGACCTGCGAACCATCCGTGGCGACTGCAAAAATCTTGGCAGTACCCTTCAAGTGCGCTTCAACGATGCCTTTTTCGTCGACGGATGCAACAGATGGGTCGCTCGACTGCCACTTTATGTCCTTATGGACGGCATTTGCGGGCAGAACGGAACCGATCAGCAAATAGCTTTCTCCGCCGTTGAGCGATAGCTTAGATGCGTTGAGTGTGATTTTTTCTACCGCAACATAGGCGACGTTTACCGTTAGGCTTGCCGCCTTGCCGCTCCCGTCATTTGCCTTTGCGGTGATAACCGCCGTGCCGTAGCCGACGCTCGTAACGAGTCCGTTTTCATCCACCTTCGCGACTTCGTTGTCCGAACTTGCCCATGTGAGCGATGCGTTCGCCGCTTCGAGCGGCATGACCTTCGCCTTCAACTGAAGCTGTTCACCCAAAGTACCGCCTTCTCCAACGGAAATGGTTTCGCTCTTGTTGACAAAAGAAATGGCGCTTACAAGAATGGGGTTTATCTTTACGGTGCAACGTGCAACCTTGCCGCTGCCGTCGTTTGCGGTAGCAGTAATAACGGCAGTGCCGTAACCAACGCTTGTAACAAGCCCGTTTTCGTCCACCTTCGCAACGGTTTCATCCGAGCTTGCAAAGCTAAGGCTTTGATCAAAAGCATCCTTGGGAGCCACTTCGGGTGTAAGCTGTAATGCCTTTCCCAAGCTTTCTCCCGCGGCAATCGAAAGGGTGTAGGTATCCTTGGAAAAGCGAATTCGGCTGACCGCTGTTTTCTTTACGGTAAGCACGCAGCTAGCGCTTTTGCCGCCGGTGCCACTTTCCGAAACGGTAATGAAGGTTGTGCCAAAACCTACCGCCGTTACAAGCCCGTTTTCATCCACGGTGGCAACAGCCTCGTTGGAGCTTTGCCAATTAAGCGTAACAGCGGCATCTACGGGTTTCATTTTGGCGTTCAATGACAGTTGCACGGGAAATGCGTCGCCCTTTTTCAGGGTAATCGTCGCTTTCGTGCGGCTTAATGCAAGGGATTTCAAGGAACCGGTCTGCGCCTCACCCTCAGCGGAAGCGGAAAGGAAACAACCAAAAAGTAATACCAGTGTGAGAAGTGCCAAAAAGATGCGTTTCATGTTTTCCCCATTTTCTGAATTTTCTCTCAAAAATATAGCACACCAAAAGCCGCTACACAATTCTTTTGTCAAATTTTGTAACCGATGTACCATATATTGATAGGCAAAAAGCCGCTTCGAATTGAAGCGGCTTTTTAAATGGGATCCGGCGGCTACCTATTTTCCCGTGCCGTCACCAGCAAAGTATCGTGGGCGTAGAAGGGCTTAACGACTGTGTTCGGAATGGGAACAGGTGGGACCCCTTCGCTTAACCACCGGAATGG
>JAEZGQ010000164.1 GCA_023416895.1 Bacillota bacterium
TCAGTATCGCGTTGTACTGCAAAGCATACACAATACCGATGGATGCAATTGTGATGATAACGATCATAAGCGGCACCGCAACGATCAGGATAATCTTCCACAGTTTGCGGTGCATGGTCATTTTCCCGTTTTTTGCTTCCCGCCGGAAATCAAAACTCACTGTTTATCACCTTTTCGATAGTCACTCGGTGTGCAGCCCAGAATTTTTTTAAACACAAAGCTGAAATAATGTGGATCCTTATACCCAACGGCGAAAGCAATCTCGCTTGCCCGCTTATCTGTCATCCGAAGCAAGCGCTTGGCTTCACCGATGCGTTTGTTTGTGAGATACTCCACAAAGGTTTGCCCGATCTCTTGGCTGAAAATCGCAGAAAAATAGTTCGGGCTGATGTTCACTTTTCTTGCCACTTTGTCTAGTGAAATCGACTCGTCCTGATAATGCTCATCGATGTACCCGATGGCTTCTACCAGAATGTCGCGTTGCTGCTTTTTGCTTTCGCTGTTGCGCAGCTCAATTGCCTGTCCCATCAAGTTTAGCACATACTGCCGCGCTTCCTCCGGCGTTGCCACATTGTCCTTCGGACGAATCTCAAAAGGCAGGAAGTTGTCTGCCCGACAGCCGATGGAATCCAGGTATTCCGCCGCCGCGAAGTAAACCGTCATGGTCAGGTATCGGCAAAAGAATGGCTTTGCACTTTCCTTGCCCGCGTTTTGGAACAATTGATCGATAAAGCTGTCGATTTCTTCAATCGCCCCACTGCTTAAGAAGCTGCGGATATGCTCCTGGCTGATAATCTCCGCATCCGCTTTTGCATCGTCCTTTTCCCGTATTTGCCGGATATTTGCTTCAGATAGGACATGCTCGTTTGGGCATAGATAACGGTAGGACAGAATGCGGCTCGCTTCCGCAAAGCATGCCGGAATGGCGCGCAGCCGCGCTACCGGCTTGCCGTGGGCAATGTACCAGTCCACCTCTTGCTCAAACGTGATACAGCAATTACGGATGTTTTCGATGCACTCGCGGGTTCGCTCCTCAATATCGTTTTGCCCTCCCTTTATCAAAACAGCGTATGTCGTTACATTCCATTGAAATAAAAACAGTTCGGCATGGCTTAAGAAAAATTCCGTTATTCTGTCCTGCGCCGCCACGAGCGCATCCGTATAGCTTTCCGGCGCGCTTCCGTCGTATCCGGCGCTGTTCAGCGAAAAAAGCACAACATTATAATATAAGGAGTTTAAGTCGATGCCCATTGTTTTTGCGGTTTCGGAGATTTCCAATACGCTCATACCGCCTGTGACGATTTTCTCAAAAAACCGACGGCGCCAAAAAGTTTCGTACTCCTGAGCTTCGCGGCGGAATTTTTCAATGTACGCTTGCTGCTGCCGCTCGTCCTCCATCTTTTTTTGTAAGGAAATCAGCGTTTCCACCATTTTTTCTTTTGTAATCGGCTTGAGCAGATATTGTTCCACACCCATCCGAATGGCCTGCTGCGCATAGGAAAAATCGTCATATCCACTGATGATGACAATTTTCGTACGAGGCAATTCCTTGCGGATCAGCTCAATCAACGCCAGCCCATCCATAAACGGCATTTTGATATCCGTAATAAGAAGATCAGGCTGAATCTGGCGAATCATGGGCAGCGCAAGCTCGCCATCCGAAGCGTCTCCGGCATATTGAAAACCATACTGCTCCCAAAGGATGTTTTTGCGTATGCCTTCGCGCACCACAATTTCATCCTCAACAAGAAAGGCCTTAAACATATGATCTTCCTTTCTGATTAACATATATGGCTCTGTTTAGAAATGTATAGTATCCCCCATATATTATGTATCATTTTACGAAAATTACCAATGGGTTTTCTTTGGATTTTGGTTTAATTTTTTAAGGCAGTTTGCAACGGCGTAGTTTGAAACAACGCATGGCCTGCTTTAAGGGTTCAGATAAGCCAAATAAGTTGAAATATAAGCGATTCCGATTTCTCAAAACAACGGGCGATAAAGCTGCAACAAAACGGGAAGCGATGGCAACGTGCCTTCTCTCCCCGTTTTTAAATCGCCAACCCTAGGCCAACTTGGCTTGAGGGATGGATTAAGCTGGTTTCGCCATGCCTTTCACATGTACGGCAGGCTATTCCTTCAATTTTCCCAAGGCAACACAACCGACTCCTCGTGAACATTGTCTATAAGGTTCAAAAGCTTCTCGGCTGCAATGCGGCCGAGCGCTTCCTTGGGGTGGCGAAGTGAACGAAAATCATGTTCTCCATGCTGTGTAAGCGTACCGTCAAAGCTGCGTATCGAACTTACGCTGCCCCGCCGTATTCGCAAGGCGGCCAATACCTGTTGCGCAATCTCGTCGTTGTAGCAAACAAGGGCTGTACATCTCTCCAATAGTTTGGATTCCTCAAGCATGCGCTCCATCGAAAATTTCGTTTCGGTATTGAACCACAGCACCGACTCGTCGGACATTCCTGCGCCATTGTGTGCAAGTGCGTCGATATACCCCGAAAACCGATGCAAGCCTTGGATATCATCCCCCTTGAAGATACCGCCGATCTCCCTGTGCCCTTCTTTAACCAGCGTCCGCGTCAACTCGTATGCGCCGCGATAATCGTCCGCAACAACATAAACGGTTTTGCTGTACACCTTCTCGAACAAAGCTTGGTAATACCCATTAAAAAATACAAGCGGAATACCCTTTTCTCTCAATGCATGGTAGAAGGGTAAATTTGGGTTCGGCAATGCGGTTCGCGTACCTTCTACGATGATTCCGTCAAACGTATCGGGGGATAGGCTTTCAAGGATTTCCCGTTCTCGCGCAATGCTGTTGCGCGTCGCATAAAGCACCATCTCATAGCGTTTTGCACTTGTTACCTCCTCGATGCCACGCAAAATCGAGGGGAAAATGTAGTCGCCGATGTAACTGGTGATTACAATGACGCGCATGCACCTTTTGCTCATAAAAAATTTATCTGTAACATAGGAGCCGCTCCCCTGTGTGCGGCGAATAAAGCCTTCATCCTCGAGCATTTTGAGGGACTGCCTAACCGTTTGTCTGCTGATGTTATGAGCTTTTGCGATCTGTTGCTCCGTAGGCAGCTTCGCGCCCGCTGAATAGGCGCCCGTTTGTATTTCACCAAGCAGCCGCTCATATAGCGCAACATACTTCTTGCTCATATCGTTTCCTCCGCTTTGCTGTGCGTTTTCAACAATATACCATTGGAATTGCAAATTTACAATACAAATTAGCGCATTTTTAGCGAGTTTGAATACAAATTAGGAATTCTTAGTATGATTTCCTCGTTTCGCCCATGCTTTTCCCCCGTTCCATTCTTGTTTTTGGTCAATTTGTATTGACAAATTTGTTCTACCTTATAATAATGATTTTAAAGAGCATCTATTTTCTATGCTCCCGATCATTCTGACAGCACAAACAAACAACAATTGATTGATTCCGGAGGTGATACACACTTGAAAGAGAATTACTTCCTCGGCCTTGAACTGGGTTCTACCCGCATCAAGGCAGTACTGATCGACGAAGCGCATCGCCCGATTGCTTCAGGGAGCTTCGCTTGGGAGAACCGGCTCGAAAACGGTGTCTGGACATACGACCTCGCGGACGCTTGGCACGGGGTACAGGCTTGCTACGCAGCCCTTGCGAAGGATTACCGTGAAAAGTTCGGTGAGCCGCTCACGACTTTGGGCGGAATCGGCGTCTCTGCGATGATGCACGGCTATTTGGCGTTCGGCGCTCAAGGCGAACTGCTCACGCCGTTTCGAACATGGCGAAATACCACAACGGGCGAAGCGGCGGAAAAGCTCACGGCGCTGTTCAGCTTCAACATACCGTTGCGCTGGAGCGTGGCGCACCTATACCAGGCGATGTTAAATGGCGAAGCGCATGTCAACAAGATTGCACGCCTCACCACGCTTGCCGGTTATGTGCACACCATGCTTACAGGCGTACACGCCGTTGGTGTAGGGGAAGCTTCCGGCATGTTCCCCATTGACAGCACAACAGGGCAGTATGACGCAAAAATGCTCGCAGAGTTCGACGAACTTGCGGCGGATATGCCCTGGAAGCTAAACGACCTCCTCCCCCGCGTTCTCACGGCGGGCGAAACGGCGGGGTTCCTCACGGAAGAAGGCGCAAAGTTACTCGACCCTACCGGGAGGCTTCAGTCCGGCATTCCGTTTTGTGCGCCCGAGGGCGACGCGGGAACGGGCATGGTCGCCACGAACAGCGTGAAGCCGCGCACGGGAAACGTATCGGCCGGAACCAGCGTGTTTTTGATGGCGGTGCTTGAACAATCGCTTTCTAGGGTATATCCGGAAATTGACATGGTGACGACGCCCGCAGGCGACCCCGTTGCCATGGTGCACTGCAACAACTGCTCAAGCGACATCGACGCTTGGGTTTCGCTGTTTCGGGAGGCCGCGTCCCTGCTCGGCGCAAAGTTTGATACGGATATGCTTTATAACACCCTTTTGGGTGCAGCGAACGCGGGCGAGGCGGATTGCGGCGGTCTCCTTTCGTTCAATTACCTTTCGGGCGAAAGTGTAACGGGCTTCGACGAAGGTCGTCCGCTGTTTGCGCGCCTACCCGATGCTCGGTTCACACTTGCAAACTTCATGCGCCTGCATCTTTCTACCGCATGCGGCGCGCTCAACCTCGGCATGGAAATTTTGAAAAACGAAAGCGTGGCGCTCGACTCCGTAACCGGCCACGGCGGCTTTTTCAAAGTGGAGGGCGTGGGGCAGCGCGTAATGGCTGCGGCACTCAACGCTCCC
>JAEZGQ010000041.1 GCA_023416895.1 Bacillota bacterium
AAACCTCGATCGGCCGCCTCATTTTCAACAACGCCATCCCGCAGAACCTCGGCTTTGTGGAGCGCGGAACGCTTGACGACGCGTTCAAGCTCGAAGTCGACAGGCTCGTCGTAAAGAAGGACCTCGGTAAGATCGTGGATCGCTGCTACCATCGCTATGGCGCAACGGTCACCTCCGAGGTGCTCGACAACATCAAAAAACTCGGTTTTACCTATTCTACCCGCGGCGGCATTACCGTTGGCTTCCAGGACATTACCGTTCCGGAAGACAAACAGAAGTATATTTCTGAGGCGGAGCAGAAGGTGGAGCAGATCGACGAAATGTTCCGTAGCGGTCTTCTTTCCGATGCCGAGCGCAAAAAGAACGTAATCGCGGTTTGGGAAGAGGCCACCAACAAGGTGACCGATGCCCTCATGACCACGCTCGACGAGTACAACCCCATCTACATGATGGCTGATTCCGGCGCGCGCGGCAGCAAGAGCCAGATTCGTCAGCTTGCCGGTATGCGCGGCCTCATGGCCGATCCCTCCGGTCAGATCATCGAAGTGCCTATCCGCGCGAACTTCCGCGAAGGCCTTACGGTGCTTGAGTTCTTCATCTCCTCGCACGGCGCGCGCAAAGGTCTTGCGGATACGGCGTTGCGTACGGCGGACTCGGGTTACCTTACCCGCCGCCTTGTAGACGTTTCGCAGGATGTTATCATCCGCGAGGAAGACTGCTACGCATCGAGAGGCGAAACGCCCAAGGGCATGCAGATCGGCGACATTCTGGAAGGCGGCAACGTTGTGGAGCCGGTGGGCGACCGCCTGCTTGGCCGCTACACCGCCGAGGATGTGCACCACCCCGCAAATGGCGAGTTGATCGTCGGGATGAACGAGCTTATTACCTTTGACCTTCGCGACAAAATTGTCGCGGCGGGCATCAAGAGCGTCAACTGCCGCACGGTGTTCACCTGCCGCAGCGAACGCGGCGTGTGCGCACACTGCTACGGTACCAACCTTGCTACCGGCCAGGCCGTAAACATCGGCGAAGCGGTGGGCATCATCGCGGCACAGGCCATCGGCGAGCCCGGCACGCAGCTTACAATGCGTACGTTCCATACCGGCGGCGTCGCTTCGGCGGACGATATTACCCAGGGTCTGCCGCGTGTCGTTGAAATTTTTGAGGCGCGCAAGCCAAAGGGCCTTGCGGTGATCTCGGAGATCAACGGTAAGGTCACGCTCAACGATGGCAAAAAGCGCGAAGTGCTCATTACCAACGACGATGGCGAGTCCGAAAAGTATGCAATCACCTTCGGTTCCAAGCTTGTCGTAAGGAACGGGGACATTGTAGAGGCGGGCGACGTGCTCACCGACGGCCCCATCAACCCCAGCGACATCCTGAAAATCAAGGGCGTCAAGGGCGTGCAGGCTTACATGCTCAAGGAAGTGCAGAACGTATACCGCATGCAGGGCGTGGAAATCGCCGACAAGCATATTGAAATCATCATCCGCCAGATGCTCCGCAAGGTGCAGGTGGAGGAGAGCGGCGATACGGAACTGCTCCCGGGAGAACTTGTGGACATTTTCCGCTTTGAAAACGAGAACGAACGCGTCATCCTCGAGGGCGGCACGCCCGCCATCGCGAAGCGCAAGCTTCTTGGTATCACCAAGGCCGCGCTCGCAACCGATTCGTGGCTGTCCGCCGCGTCGTTCCAGGAAACCACGCGCGTGCTCACCGAAGCCGCCATCAAGGGCAAGGTGGACCCGCTCGTCGGCCTGAAGGAAAATGTTATCATCGGCAAGCTCATCCCCGCAGGCATCGGCCTTCGCCGCTACCGCAACGTCAAGGTGACGCCGGTCGAACAATAAGCGTTTTTCGGCATGGGCAAGGCGGCAGCGCTTTGCCCATGTTGTGCTCACGCTGTTCGCTTTCGCGCAGCCGGCTTTGCCGCCTGCGCGAGCCATTCACGGTTTGCTTAAAATGCTTCGCATTTCCGGGCAGCAAACCGTGCGGAGAACGAAAGCCTTCGGCTTTCATCAAGTTAAAAAAGTGTCTGACGCTACTTTTTTGAAGTTTGCAGAAATCGCCTGCGACGGCCCGCATGCCTAGTACCCGAAGGCGCCTCCCGCCAAGGGCGGCGTTCCGCACGGTCGGCAATTTCTGAGAGGAAAGCCTTGCGGGGCAAGGCTTCTCGCTCGCGCCGCACATGTCGCCGCTCGCGAACCTAACCTCCGGGGGCTATGCCCCCGAACCCCTCTAGTTTGTTCCGGCTTCGGCGGCTTGTACGCCGAAACGGATGCTGCCGCACCGTTTTCCGCAAAGGTGGCATGGAGCGGCAAGATAAAATCCGTCAAATTTGGCGACATGCGCGTCAAATTTGACACCTTGCGCAAGGGTGAGCGGTGAGCGAACCCTTGTGAAAAACCTCAAAAAAGTGACGCAAGGCACTTTTTTGAAAAAGCGGAGCTTTTTTATGGCAAGAGTTTATACCAACACCGCGTGCCGGCTTTACAACACGGAATACTGCCGCATGCTTCATATGCTAAGTTGCGACAGCTGCACCGTGGCGTCGCGCAACAAATCCTCCATGGATGATCTGATAAACGATCTCGACGCGCTCAGGGCACTGCTTCCGGAGGATGGCATTGAGGAGCTTTTCCTCACCAACCGCTGCGTTTTGTGCAAAAAGCAGGAACCCAACCCGCGTACCTGCTACGCTCTTTTGGACCTCGGCAACCGCGAACCCAAGCGCGAAGGCACAAATTTCATCGGTATGAAAACAAAGCTGCGCACCGGTTCGCTTCTCCCCGTTCAGCTCGCCGCATGTGACGATTGCAAAAAGCGCTTCGCAAAGCTCGACTATGTGGTGCCGTTTTGGGTTACAGGTGCGGGCGTCGTTTCCATCGTGCTTTTGAGCTACCGGCCGATTCGTGAGTTTTTCATGGCGTACGGCGCGTGGGTACCGTTTGTGGTTTTCGCGGCCGTGATGCTTGCGGCGCTTTGCGTCGGCATGTTGTTAAGAAAGAGCCGCCTCAAACGCTTCGCGTCTCTAATGCATCTCGACGTGATGGAAATTGAAAAGCTCAAGAAGCTCAAAGAGCTGGGCTGGTTCGAGTTGAATGAAAAAAAGCAGTACACCAAGCTCATCTTTAACAAGAAGCGTCTCAGACAAGGCGTTTTTACCGGAAGCCTGAAAAATTCGGCCTCGGATCGACAAAACGTTTGACATCGCTATCGCCCGGTGTTAAAATACGCATGGTGTGCCCTTTTTATCGGCAACATAAAGGGAGCGCCCGTGCGTGTTTACATTGAAAGCATAAAGGATTACGGGGTTTCGGGGCAGCGCCTCGGAGGCTCAATTTGCGAGCGGCGACACGTGCGACGCTCGCGTTAAGTCTTGCTTGCAAGGCTTTCCTTGCGCGAAGCTCCATTTGCGCAAAAACGTAAGGTTTTTATGGGAAACTTCGCCAAAGCGGCACGGTCACTTTGGCGGCAGCGTTGCGGAAAATGTCCTCTTCAAGGGGTTGCAGAGGATTTTCTTGATATAAACAATTGAAGATTTGATTTTTAAAAGGAGATTTCCAATGCCTACCATTAACCAGTTGGTTCGCAAGGGCAGGGAACAGGTTCAGTATAAGTCGAACGCACCTATATTGAAACAGTGCCCCCAGCGCCGCGGCGTATGCACCGCGGTTCGTACCATGACTCCCAAAAAGCCGAACTCCGCGCTGCGTAAAATTGCGCGTATCCGCCTGACCGACGGCCTCGAAGGCACGGCGTATATCCCTGGCATCGGCCACAACCTGCAGGAGCACTCCGTTGTTCTCATCAGGGGCGGCCGCGTGAAGGATCTCCCGGGCGTCCGCTACCACATCATCCGTGGCGCGCTCGATACCGCGGGCGTTGCTAAGCGTATGCAGTCGCGTTCGCTCTACGGCGCGAAGCGCCCGAAGAAGTAAGGAGGGGAAAGTTATGCCAAGACGTGGATTTGTACCTAAGCGCGAAGTGCTTGACGACCCCATTTACGGCGGCAAGATCGTGACCAAGCTCATCAACCAGGTCATGTACGACGGCAAGCGTGGCAAGGCGCAGAACGCCTGCTACGGCGCGTTTGATATCATTAAAAACAAGACCGGCCGCGAGCCCAAGGAAGTTTTTGAACAGGCGCTCAACAACGTTATGCCGGTGCTTGAAGTAAAAGCCCGCCGCGTGGGCGGTGCCACCTACCAGGTGCCCATCGAGATCCGTCCGGAGCGCCGCCAGACGCTTGGCCTCCGTTGGATCGTTTCCTACGCGCGTAAGCGCAGCGAGCGCACCATGATGGAAAAGCTCGCAGGCGAGTTGCTGGATGCTGCGAACTCCACCGGTTCCGCGTTCAAAAAGAAGGAAGACACGCACAAGATGGCAGAGGCCAACAGGGCGTTCGCTCATTACAGGTGGTAACGGGTACGCCATGACATGTTTGAAACTACATCGACTTTCAACGGAAAGGAGGTCCGGGTATGTTAAGGGATACGCCGCTTGAGCGGACGAGAAACATCGGTATTATGGCGCACATCGACGCGGGCAAAACCACAACGACGGAGCGCATCCTGTTTTACACAGGCAAAATCCACAAGCTTGGCGAGGTGCATGAAGGCGCGGCCACCATGGATTTCATGATCCAGGAGCAGGAACGCGGCATCACCATCGCGTCGGCGGCCACGACGGCCTATTGGCGCAATCACCGCATCAACATCATCGACACGCCCGGCCACGTAGACTTTACCGTTGAGGTCGAGCGCTCGCTGCGCGTGCTCGACGGCGCGGTGGCGGTTTTCTGCGCCAAGGGCGGCGTGGAACCGCAGTCCGAAACCGTTTGGCGGCAGGCCAGCAAATACGGTGTTCCGCGCATCGCATATGTCAACAAAATGGACATCAACGGTGCGGATTTCTTCAATGTCGTACGCATGATGAAAGAAAGGCTCGGCGCCAACGCCGTGCCCGTACAGCTTCCCATCGGGAGCGAAAGCGAATTCGTCGGCATCATCGACCTTCTTCATATGAAGGCTGAGATGTACTACGACAACGAAGGCAGCGATGTGCGCGAGGAGGAAATCCCCGCGAACCTTCTCGAGACGGCAAAGGAATACCGTGCCGAGCTCGTGGAGCACGCCTCGGAACTGGAAGAAGCGCTTCTTGAAAAATACCTCGAGGGCGAAGAACCCACCATCGAGGAGCTTACCTCAGCCATCCGTAAGGGTACCATCGCCAACAAGATCGTACCCGTGTGCTGCGGCACCTCCTACCGCAACAAGGGCGTTCAACCCTTGCTCGACGCGATTGTGGCCTATCTCCCGTCGCCGCTCGATATTCCGTCCGCCATCGGCACCAGCCGCGACGGTACGGAGCAAATCGATACAAGGCCCGATGACGGCGCGCCTTTCGCGGCGCTCGCGTTCAAAATCGTGGCCGACCCGTACGTGGGTAGGCTCGCGTTTGTGCGTGTGTACAGCGGTACGCTCGTTTCGGGTACGTACGTCTACAATTCCTCGCGCGAAAAGCGCGAGCGCGTGGCGCGTATTCTTCTTATCCACGCGGCGAGCCGCAGTGAGATCCCCGAGGCACACGCGGGCGACATCGTCGCCGTCGTTGGCCTGAAGGAAACCACAACCGGCGATACGCTGTGCGATGAAAAGACGCCCCTTCTTCTTGAGTCGATGGAGTTCCCGGATCCCGTGATCCGCGTAGCCATTGAGCCCAAGACCAAGGCCGGTCAGGAAAAGATGACCGCGGCGCTCGTGAAGCTTGCCGAAGAGGACCCAACCTTTAAAACCTACACCGATGTGGAAACCGGCCAGACGATTATCGCGGGCATGGGTGAACTGCATCTTGAAATCATTGTCGACAGGCTCATACGGGAGTTCCGTGTGGAATGCAAGGTCGGCAAGCCGCAGGTGGCTTATCGCGAAGCCATTACGCGCACGGTCAAGTCGGAAGGCCGCTATGTGCGGCAAACCGGCGGACACGGCCAGTACGGCCACTGCGTTGTGGAGTTTTCCCCGCAGGAACCGGGTACGGGCTTCGTATTCGAAGACAAGACCGTGGGCGGCTGCATCCCCAAGGAATACATCCCCGCGATCCAGAGGGGTATCGAGGAAGCCATGCAGTCGGGTGCGTTGGGCGGCTTCGAAGTGGTGGACCTCAAGGCGGTCGTCTTAGACGGCAGCTACCACGAGGTAGACTCTTCGGAAATCGCCTACAAGATCGCCGGAAGTATGGCGCTCAAGGACGCTTTGGAAAAGGCCGGCTCGGTGTTGCTTGAGCCCGTGATGAAGGTTGAAGTGCTGATGCCCGAGGAATACATGGGCGACGTTATCGGCAACATAAATGCACGGCGCGGCAAGATCGAGGGTACGGAAATGCGCGGCAACATCCAGGTAATCGATTTGATGTGTCCGCTTTCCGAAATGTTCGGTTACGCTACCGACCTAAGATCCCGTACGCAGGGACGCGGCACCTTCACCATGCAGTTTGACCACTACGATCAGGTACCTGACTATGTGGCCAAAAAGGTGACGGGCAAGAACCTTTAAAAAATAACGAGAAATATAATTAGCTTTGGAGGAAAGGCAACAATGGCAAAGGCAAAATTTGAACGTACGAAGCCCCATGTAAACATCGGGACGATCGGACACGTAGACCACGGCAAGACGACGCTTACGGCGGCGATCACGATGTCTCTGGCGCAGGAAGGCAAAGCT
>JAEZGQ010000239.1 GCA_023416895.1 Bacillota bacterium
GCGGCCGCTGCATGGGCGCGGTCATCTGGCAGCTCAACGACTGTTGGCCTGTGGCAAGCTGGTCGTCCATCGACTACTACGGCCGTTGGAAGGCGCTTCACTATTACGCAAAGCGCTTCTTTGCGCCGGTGCTTCTTTCCTGCCATGAGGAGGGCATTCTTTCTCAAAACACCAACCTCAACGCGGAGCCTTTCGCCCTCAAAAAGAGCGCGCGGCTCAACGTGAGCAACGAAACGAACGCCGCGTTTGAAGGGCAGGTGCTTTGGTCGCTTCGCCGTGCGGACGCAAGCGTGATCCGCGAAGGTTCCTTTGCGGTTTCCGTTCCCGCGTTTGGCGCCGTATGGCTTGACGAGCAGGATTTTTCCGCAGAGGATACCTACGGCTGCTACTATAGCTACGCTCTTGTGCAAAACGGCTTGGTCTTGAGCTCCGGCAGCGTGCTGTTCTGCCCACCCAAGCACTTCCACTTCCTCGACCCGAAGCTTGAAGCATTTGTCAAAAACGGCGAGATCGTGGTGAAAGCGCATGCCTACGCCCGCTCCGTGGAGCTTGTGTGCGAGGGCAACGCGATTCTTGAAGACAACTTTTTTGACATGGACGCTGGAGAGCGCCGTATCCGCATTGTGCGCGGCAAACCCGGCAAGATCACCGCACGAAGCGTGTACGATATACGTTAAACGGCTTTGATGGTTTTTGCCACACGAAATCGAGGGTTTGCAGACTGCAAACCCTCGATTTGCTTTATGAAATTTCGTGCGGTCGTTTTATGGGTCAATGCAAGTTTTATTTTTCCACGGGGTTCAGAAGAAAATCGTCCACCGTACCCCAGCCGCCGCCTGCGCACTTCACGTATACGCCAACGGTAATTTCCCCGCTCTCACAAGGAATGGACTCAATCACGGGCTGCACCCAGTTGACCCAGCCGTTTACCGCAAAGCTTTGCGTATAGGTTACGCCGTCTGAAATGGCATAAATGTACAGTTCGGCGCTGTCGCCCACATCGCCGCCCTGCGCTTGGATGGAGAAGCGGTATTCGCCCACTTTCAGTCCCTTTACCGTTTGCTCGGCCTTCCATTCCACCGCATCCGCATTCCAGAAGTGCAGCGACATCGTGCCGGTATGCGCATCCGTCTTTTTGTTTTGAAAATCCGTCTGCACGCCGGAGGCGATGGGCGTTACCACCCACATCGAGGTATCATCCTGTTCGAAGCTGTAATTGTCGATGTAGTTTTCATCCACGAGGTTGATGAAGCAGGAAACCGCAAACTCCCCTGCCGTTCCCCTCACCTCGTAGGTTCCGACCTCCGCCGTGGAGATCGCTGCAAGGTCAACCTGTTCCCAAGTGACCGCAAGCTCCGAAGTCGTGCCGTCGTTGTTGGTGGCGGCGACGGTTTGGGGAAGCGTAATTTGGTTGTTGCGGCGAACGGTAAGGTACACAGGCTCTACCGTATCGGCCTTCACCTCGCAGATCGTGCCGGTACGCACATAGGAAAACACCTTTAAGGATTCAAGTGGGTATCCATTTTCATCAAACAGCGCCTGGTTTTCGCACGCACAGCCACCGTAATAAACGCCCGCGTCAACAGGATCGTACTCCGTAGCAAAACTTGATGCCCAGCCCGAGCCGTACTTTTCCCAAAGCTTTTGACGCTGCGCGTAATCCTCTGCAGGAACAGCAATCCACGCCGGCTCCCAGTAAAACACGCCCGCGCCCGCCTCGCCAAGCGAAGCGACTGCCGAAATGACCGAGGAAAGCTCGTTTGCCTGCCCCTGCACACTGAAGGAATACGGCTTTTCGTAGGTGAGCGCCTCTCCGATGGTGTTGGCATGCTCATCGCTGTCCGCAAGCGTATACGCCCACGAGGTTTCCGCTACCATTGCCTGTTTGCCGTACTTTTGCGCAATGGCAGAAAGCTCCGCTGTGAGGTTTTCAAGCGTTCCGTGCCAATAAGGATAGTAGGACGAGGCGAAAATGTCGTAATCGACCGCATAGTGGTCGAGCAAAAACGCGAAATTTTGGTATTTCCCATCCTCGGGGTTGGTGAAATGCACCGCAATGCGGATGCCTGGGTCAAACGCACGCACGGCGGAAGCGCCAGCAGCAATCAGTGTATACATAGCGGGCCAATCTGTTTCGCCGCAGAAACCGTTGGTGGTTTCGTTGCCGATCTGCACCATGCCCACATCCACACCCGCATCCTTGAGCGTTTTAAGCGACTGCTCCACATAGGTACGCATCGCCTCCGTTTTTTGCTCCACCGTCATATCGGCCCAGGCCTTTGGGGCCTGCTGCTTAGAGGGGTCCGCCCAAAAATCGGAAAAGTGAAAATCGACAAGGAGCTTCATGCCGTACTGCGCCGCGCGCTTGCCGATTGCTGCGGCGGTGTTTATGTCGCAGTTGCCGCCGCCGTAGCCGTTGCCGCTTGCGTCAAACGGGTTGTTCCATACGCGCACGCGAATGTAGTTGATGCCCGCTTGCTGCATGGTCAAAAGCGGGTCCTGCGCGGTACCGTCGAAGCCGTAGTAGGTAACGCCGCTGTTCTCAAGCGAAATAAGACTTGAGACATCCGCACCCATGATGAAGTCGTTCGATAAACCCTCGATTTTGTTTACAATAAGCCCCGCTTCAACGGGCGGTTCGGGCGTTACTGCAGGCGTAACCACTTGTGCGGAAGGCTCCGCCGCCACAGGCGGCGCACTCGCGCAGCCCACTGCAAACAGCATGGCAGCACTTAAAACTAAACAAAACAATCGCTTCATAACACTAACCCTTCACGGAGCCGCCGGTCACTCCTTCGACGTAGAACTTCTGCATGATTACAAACAACACCGATATGGGAATGGAAACGAGCACGCCGCCCGCGCAGAAGCGCGAGAAATAGGTGTTGACGCTGCTTTTGTTGAGCATGTTGAAAAGGCCCACCGCCACCGTCCAGTCTTCCGACAGACGAGACTTGATGATGATGTTGGAAAAGATGAAGTCCATCCACGGCGTAAGGAACGAACTGATGATGGTGTAAACGATGATGGGCTTGGAGAGCGGAAGAATGACCTTCCAAAACACCTCCGCTTCCGATGCCCCATCGAGCTTTGCGGCATCGATCATGAAACGTGAAATGGTATCGAAAAATCCCTTAGCGATTAAGTACCCTAGGCCGGAGCTTCCCGAATACACGAGGATAAGCCCCACGTGCGTATCGGTAAGCTTCAATTCCTTTAGGATGTAGTAGATGCAGATCATCGTGAGAAAGCCCGGGAATAGGCCCAGAAGCACGCCTACGTTCATGAGTACGCGCCGCCCGCGAAAGCGCATACAGCTTGTGGCATATGCGACCATCAGCACGAACAGCGTGGAGATAACGCAGGTAAAGCACGCTACGATGAAGGTGTTCGAAAACCACGCGGGGAAATTCGACACCGAATCCGTATCCGTAAACAGCTTTGCATAGTTGGAAAGCGTTAAGCTTTCGGGGAAAAAGCGGAGGATGTTGCGGCCCGGGTTGGTGGAAAACGACGTGCAAACGAGCCACACGATTGGCACAAGCCATACAACAGCGAGTGCAAAAAGCACAAAGTGCCGCGCAACATCGCCTGCCAGGCGTTTTGGGTTGACATGGCGTGTCTTTTTCATTGGAACTTTTCCTCCTTCCCCTTCCTGAAGGTATAGTTAAACGCCAGCAGCGTGAACACCGCGCATACCACAAACACCAAAATGCCGATGACGGAGGCCATTTTGTAGTTGTAGCTATCGTTGGTGAGGCGGAAGAGCCACGTCACCAAGAGGTCGATCTCCTTGGCATTTGACGCCGCAAGCTTTGTATCCATGGTAAAATACACATCCTGCGTGAGCAGGTAAATGACATTGAAGTTGTTGATGTTCGCCACAAACGATGTAACAAGATAAGGCCCCGTAACGCTGAGCATGAACGGCATCGTGATGCGGAAAAAGGTTTGGAAACCGTTTGCGCCGTCAATCTTGGCGCTCTCGTAGTATTCCCCGGGGATGTTCATCAATACACCCGTGGCGATGAGCATCAAGTACGGAACGCCGATCCAGAAATTGATGATGACGATCATGACCTTGGCCCATTTGGCGTCGGTCAAAAACGGAATGTAGTTAAGCCCCTGCCCCACAAGCCCCGCAGACTTTAGAAATTCCGTAATGCCAAGGTTTGCGCATATGGTATTGACGATGCCCGTATCCGCAAAGAAGTTTCGCACCAAAAGCAGCGATACAAACTGCGGCACGGCAATGCACACCACAAACAGCGTGCGCCATACCTTTTTGATGCGCGTACGCCTGTGATTAATAAGAAGCGAAAGCAAAATGCCGCCGATGTAGCAGCTGAACGTGGCGAACACCGCCCATGTGAGCGTCCAGCCAAGCACCTTGCCGAAAGAATAGCCGAAGGTTTCTGAAAGTTTGTCGTAGAACAGGCGCTTGAAATTATCGATCCCCACCCATGTGAAAAGCTCCGAAGGCGCCATGTGCTGCTGATCGTAATTGGTAAACGCCACAAGGATCATAAAAATCAGCGGGATCACCGTAAACACAACGATGCCCAAAATGGGGAGCGAAAGCAATGTGACGTGGAACTTTTGGTTAAAAAGCTCGCGCACATCCTCTCGGAAGGTGTTGATGTGCTCGTTTGCCTCAGCCTTTTTTTGGAGTTCGCGCGCTTCCGCAACCATGCGCATCAAAATGATGACGGCCGCGACGATCACAAGAACACCGATCAACCCGAACAGCAAAATCAAAAACGAATTGTCGAAATCGTTGACCTCGTTTTTGAGCGTGGCCGGATTGTAAACGGTTTCCCTTTTCACCGTGCCGAGCGTGTTAAGCTGTAAAATGTTCGGGATGCCGTAGAATATGGTGAAGAGCACCGTCACGGCCTCAAAAAGAAGCGCAAGGAGGCCTTTGATGTATTGCTTGCGCCTAACATAGCCCAGTCCCCATAGAACAGGCGTCAGCTTTACGAAAAGATCTCCCTCAAACCAGCTTTTTGCCGCGCGTACAGGCAAAAAAACCTGCGCGCCGCTGCGTTCATTGTCCTTCATGGCATACCCCTCTTTCAAGAGAATTTCCGCCGTGGAGCCAAAGCTCCACGGCGGATCGGCTTAACAATAAGGAGACATTAACCCACAGGAGCCGTAACACCAGCTACGGTTTCATCCAAAAGCTGCTGCAGCGGGGTGCCATCGGGATTGCCCTGCGCAAGGATGTTGCCGAGGGTCTCGGTCGGCGTCCAGTAGTTGCCGCCCACGGAGAGGCTCTGCGCGGAAGCGAACTGGGACTGGGTCGCCAGCGCCGCAACCACGGGGTTGGCCTGTACGCTCTCGGAAGAGGCGGCGTTCACGTTGGAGGGAACGGCGCTGCCGTTTGTGGCTTCGTAGAGGTAGATCTGGTTTTCTTCGTTGGTGAGCCACTCGGCAAGGCGCATGGCCCAGCCCACGTTCTCGGAGTAAGCGTTTACGCCAACGAGCTTATAGCCGTCGAACGAGCCCATCTGCACTTCGCTGCCGCCGAGGGTGAAGGTGGGGAGCTTGGTGCAAGCGTAGTTTTCGCCCCAGGCGGTCTGCACGGTGCCGGCGTTCCAGCTGCCGTTCACACCCGCAACAACGGTACCTTCCTGCACGCCGGTTACAAACGCGGCATCGTCAAGGTTGATGAAGCCCGGGTTGGTGGAGATGTCAAGAATGGCCTGCATCACGTCCGTGCCGCCGGTGGTGTTCCAGTCGCAGGTGGTGGAGGTGCCGTCCTCAGCAAGCGCGCAGCCAAAGCCTGCACCCTTGAAGAAGCCATAGAGATACCAACCGCTGTTGAGCTGCATGGTGGCCTTCTTGCCAGCGGCGCTCGCGGCTTCCAGAATGCCAGCCCAGGAACCGGCCTGCTCGGGAGTTACATACTCCTTGTTGTAATAGAGGAAGTAGCCGTTGCCGCCCATGGCGGGGTAGGCATAAAGCTTACCGCCCACGGTAGCCGCAAGCACGGCACCAGCTTCGGCACCGCCGTTGGCGGCCGCGATGGCATCCGCATTTTCAACAGGCTGCAGAGCGCCGGCGTTCACAAGCTCGCCGGTCTGGTCGTCGGCATAGTAGAATACGTCAGCCGCGGCGGAGATGTCCAGAAGGATGGTGTCCTTCGCGGTGGACTCGGACTGCGCGCCGATTTCGATGGTGATGTTGGCTTCATTGGCAAAGGCGGCAATGAAGTTGTCGCACATCGTGCGCAGAGCCGCTTGGAATTCAGGGAGTTCCGAACCCCACAGTGTAAGGGTGATGCTGGGCTTTTCAGCGGGGGGCGCTTCGGTTTGGGCGGGAGTGGGCGCGGCCGTTTCGGGTACGGGTGTCTCTGCCCCAGGCTGTGCAGCACAAGCGCACACGGAAAGGACCATGAGCAGAGCCATAAGGGTTGCTGCAATTTTCTTCATTATTGTTCTCCTTCACTTTTTTTCTATTTGACTGCGCATTGCGCAGGAAATAGCGTTTTAGCGCCGCTTAGGCTTTTTCTTCTTTGCCGCAGGATAGCGCAAACCTTTTGAATTCTAAAAGCGCATCGTTGGCGTTCCCGTGATAATCAAAAATACACTGGTTCGCCCATTCGTTTCCGCCGGGCTTATGGAGTTCATCCATATAGGCGCGCGCCGCGCGCGTCGCCCATGTGGAGCCCTTTAAAGGAAGCCACGCGGGCTCCCAGTAATATACGCCCTTGCCGCGTCCGCCATGGAGGTTTTTTACGAGGTTCAAAAGCTCCCGTACAAACGCCGTTTGCCCCTCCATGCTGAGCGGATAAGGCGCATCGCTCCCGTCGAAGCACTTGAGCGAGTCGTTGATGACAAGGTTCGCGCCTTCAAGCGAAGGGTCAAAATGCTCGGAGGTGAACGCGTAGGCGGTTTCCACCACCATAACGTCCTTCTCATAGCGGCGGATCATGTCGTTGAGGTTGTTTTGAAGGTTTTCAAAATTGCCGTGCCAATACGGGTAGTACGACGCGCCGATCACGTCAAAATCCGCACCGCGGGCAAGGATCTCATCGAACCATTCGCGCCACACGGCGTTGTCGCCGCTACGTTCAAGATGAAGCATGATTTTCGCGCCACCACTGTCGCGCACGGCCTTGCACCCGGCGTTCACAAGGCGGGAAAGCCCCAAATAGCCTTCGCGCTTTTTTCCGGGTTCGGGGTCTGTGAGCCTGCCGTAAGGCCAAAGCATGCCGTTTGTAATCTCGTTGCCGACCTGTACCATATCGGGCGCAAGCCCCGCCTCTTTCAAGCAAAGAAGCGTGGCGCGCGTATATTCGTAAACGCGTTGGCAAAGCTCATCCAATCCAAGTTTCGCCCACGCCTTGGGAGGAAGCTGGCGGCCAGGATCGCACCAAAAATCGCTGTAATGAATGTCGAGCAAAAGCCGCATGCCTTTTGCGCGCGCACGCCGCGCAAGGCGCATGACACATGCAAGGTCGCAATTTCCCGCACCATAAGGCTCGCCCTCTTCCGAAAACGGGTTTGCCCAAAGCCTAATGCGCGCGGCGTTTATGCCGTTTTGCGAGAGGATTTCAACAAGGTCGCCCGATCTTTCGTTTTGGCGGAAGGTACCGCCCAAGGCTTCGGTTTCCTCCAATGAGGAAAAATCCATTCCGAGATCGAACATGTCAATCCTCCCATGCGGTGATACGCGTGAGCATGCTGCGGTAGCGGAAACGCGCCATTTGGTTTTTCTTTAGCACATCCTCTTCCTTGCCGCAGTAGCAGCAACGAATGCAGTAATACTCCCCCTTGTTGGGGTCATAAAACATATCCATGTCGATGTCGCGCATAAAGCACGACGGGCAACGGTAGTTCAGTTTTCCTTTGCCAGACTGAGCCATGTGACAAGCGTCTCCTTTTCGCCTCGTTGCGCTTCCATCCCCAAGGTGAACATGGGGGAAAACGCGTAGCCCTCGCGGATGAACGCGCGGCCTTCCCCTTCCACGCTGAGCACCGTATTGATTTGGGGCACGACCGCCCGCGCATAAGATGCTCCGTCCATCGCCGCTTCGCGGCATTTGTACGCGTATTCTATGGTTTCCTCGTTACCCTTTTTGTCGCCCACCGAAAGAACGATGCCGGTCATATCCTCGGGGTATTCGGTGGTGCCGTAGCAGGCGGTAACATATTCCCGTATCGTCAGCTTCGCGTCCGGCTTGCTCACGGAAAGCACATTTCGTCTTACTTCTATTTTGGAGCTTCCCTCCACAAAACGGTAGACGGTTTGAATGGAAGCAGTTACGCCGCTAAGCACGACCTCCACCGGGTCGAGCGTTACGACGCGCGTATCGCCATCCTCGGAAAAGTGCGCTTTGGTGCGGCACAGGCAAAGATCCGTTTCCTCGCCGCCGTAGGCAACCTTTGCGCTTTTCACGGTGCCTTCGCCCGCGTAATGGGTGAAATACCCCGCGCGGTAGTTTGCCTGAATTAAAAATGGATAGCTTACATCTTGCACATGCTTTGTGCCGATGCCCACGGGAATTTCAAGCTTGGCAGCGTAAGGGCGCAAGTCGATGATTGCACCGCCCTGGTTCATATCGAGCGTAGCGCGCATGTACGGGTCGCAATACCAGAAATGCTGCTTCTGTGAACCGTAGAGGATGTCGCGCCAGAGCGCGCATTCGGGCTGCTCATAAGTGTGCGTTTCGCGGTAATGATCGGCAAATTCGGCCATCGTCATATCCACAAGCAGGCCGTTTTCCTTAAGCTCGGCGTAATAGGCCATACCGTCTTCGTAGCTTTTTACAAGCAGTGAATGCGGCGCTTCCCAGCGCCCAAGCTTATTGAGCCAACCCGGCCCCACGAACATCATGTTATAGCAAAAGCCGCGGTTGTAACAGGCAAGGTGGCGGTACTGGTCGATAAGGTTATAAAGATATGGGTACTGATCGCCCTCATAAATCATGCCGCGCAGCACGTTTTGCGGATGCGTACCGAAGTTGGAACCATTGCCGTCGTAGCAGGCGATTAGGTCACGCGAAAGGTGCGGAATGGCCACGATGCCGCTGTCCTCCGCTTCGTTGGCGGCGGGCGCGTGCGTGTTTTGCTTGGATGGGATCCACGGGTTCCACGGGCCGCCGTCCATGAGGGTGTACCAGGAATTGTTGCAGGTATGGTACGCCTTTGGGCCTTCCTCAAAGCAGGTCGCGACTGCGCACTTAACCGAAGGATAGTTTTCCTTGATGTGGTTGATCAAAAACGCGTCAAGGTAGTAAGAGCCCGTCGATTCCGGATAAAAGCCGAAGCGCTCAAAAAACAGCTCGAACACGTCGCGTACAATGGCGATTTTATCCTCTTTTGAGAACATCCAGATGCAAAAATCCTTGGTTTTGTATTTTTCGCGGAACTGCTCGCACGGAAGCCCCAAAAGCGTAAGGGAAATTTCGTCGCCATACGCCGCGTGGTGCTCCTTGGCAAGCGCGACCGCCTCGTCGTTGAAAAGCGATGCGTAGGTCATCTGGATGGTGGTCTTGATGCCGTTTTTGTGCGCGATTTCCTGTTGGAGGCGGAAAATATCCAGCGACTCTTGGAGAAGCGCGCCGTGCCCAACCGCGCCGTTGCCGTCGTTTTTCATGGCGGTTTCGGCGTATTCGGGAACCATTTCGGGGCGGTGGATCACGTTGAGGATAAGCTTGTCGGCCATAATCAAATTCCCAATCTTTGTTGATATGTGTGCGTTTCGCCGCCGCTATGGTTCGTGATAGGTTAGAATTTGGTGCGGAACGAAGGTTTTTTGTGGAACGGGCTCGCGCTCAACAAGGCTTATGAGCGTTTCACCCGCCAGTACGCCATAGCTTCGCACGTCCACATCCACCACAAAATTCACCTGCGGAAGGTTTTTTAAAGGATCGCTGTTGTAAAATGAGGAAACGCGAACATCCTTGTTCGTGCCAAGCTGTTCCACCGCTTTTACACAAATGTAATCGTCTCCACAAAGAATATGCTCGACACCCGCTTCAACCGCACTTTGGCACGCCTCGCGCACAGCCTTGCCCCCATCCACATCCGTATACACAAGCGCTTCTTCAAGCGGCCTTTTGGCCTCGAGAAACGCTGCGGCAAACCCGTCGTACCTATTTTTGTTGACGATGTAGCGAAGGTTCCCCACGATGAGTGCCACGCGCCCGCGCGTTTGCGATAAAACCTTTAAAGTAAGGTCGCGGCAAGCCGCAAGGGTATCGGTATCCACCTGCACAATTCTTTCGTCGCTTGAGGAACCCACGGTAACAAACGGGACATGCGCGTTTTTTAAAAAGTCGGCCGGATAATCCGTCACCAGCGAACGCGTGAGCAAAATTCCATCCGCCTTGCGGTTGGAAATGATGCGTTTGAGCGCGGAAACATCCGTTTCGCCGATGGTGGCCACCAGTACGTCATAGCCGCGCTTTGCCGCTGCCTCGCACACGCCCATCAGGCAGCCTTGGAAAAACGGGATCTCGTTTTGAAACGCCTCGGTGGGTATGACCACAGCGATGTTGTCCGTACGCGAGCGCGCAAGGCTGCTTGCGATTCCGTTTGGCATGTAACCATGAAGCTCCGCATAGTCGAGTACGCGCTTTCGCGTTTCCTCACTGACGCGCCCGTTGCCCGAGATTGCACGCGACACGGTGGATTTTGACAAACCAAGCTCAGCGGCAAGGTCGTCCAATACCAAATTTTTTTGTTTGAATGTCATACACAAGAAAGCCTCAGATGCGGCAAGACATAGATTGCGCAACCGTTTGCGCAAATATAGAATAGCACATTTTTCTCGCCTGCGTCAACTGCGAAAAATAAGAACGATTCCCGAATCCTTGTCATAGCACGCGCAAAGCAAAACTGATGTCTTTCGGAACCGCGTTTCTCTGGCCATGCCGCCGTACAAAGAAACTTCGGGCGGGAACCGTTATGTGGTCCCCGCCCGAAGTTTAAGACTCGTTCTAAAAAGACTCTTTGCTCTAGTTATTATGGCTACCGTCCTATGTCCGCGCCAAAAGCTCTTTCACAAGCCCATTGGCCCGTTCCGCAACACTTTCCTCATCAATGCCCAAAAGCGCCCCGTCGCGCGAAACGACGCGGCCGTTTACAACAACGCATTTCGCGGGGCGGTAATAGCCCACGGTGCCGAGGTAGTTCTTCGGATCAAGCGTTGCGCCCGCAGAGTCCACGCCGCGCACGTAGATCATAAAAAGATCTGCCGCCTTGCCCTTTTCAAGTGAGCCGATGTCGTTCCTCCCGAGGAGCTTCGCGCCGCCACGCGTAGATATTTTCAAAATATCGTAGCCGGTGGGCGCGTTTTCGCTGTAAGTGAGGCGGTGCAAAAGGTACGCCGCGCGGATTTCCGCGAGGAGGTTGGAGCAATCGTTGCTTGCGCTGCCATCAACCGCAAGCCCAATCGGCACGCCAAGGCGCAGCATATCCGGCACGCGGCAAACGCCTGAGGCGAGCTTCATATTGGAAACGGGGCAGTGTGCAACGCCCGTTTGCGTTACCGCAAGCAAGGAAAGCTCCTCGTCATTGAAATGGATGCCGTGCGCGTACCACACGTCGCTCCCGAGCCACCCGCAATCCTCCATGTAGGCAAGCGGGCGCTTACCCAAGGTCTCCATGCAAAACGCCGTTTCATCCTTTGTTTCACCCAAATGGGTGTGAAGCCTTACGCCCAAAGCGCGCGCCAGCACGGCGGACTCCTTTAACAAATCCGTCGTTACGCTAAACGGCGAACAGGGAGCAAGCCCTACGTTTCTCATAGAAAACGGCGAGGGATCATGGAAGGCTTCTACAAGGCGGCTGCTTTCACGAAGGATCGTATCTACATTTTGCACAAGGTCGTCGGGCGGAAGCCCACCGTCGCTTTTGCCGCGCGACATGCTGCCGCGTGTGGAATACATACGCATACCGAGCTTTTCCGCGGCCTCAAACTGGCGCGCAAGAAATCCCTCAGAATTTGAGGGGAACACATAGTGATGATCCATACAAGTGGTGCAGCCGTATTTGAGAAGCTCACCCATACCTACAAGGGAACTATAATGAACGCATTCCTCGTCGATGCCGCGCCAAATTTCATACAATGCACGAAGCCAGTCAAACAGCTCGAGTTTTTGCACGGCCTCTAGGTTTCTCGTAAACGTTTGGTAAAGGTGATGGTGGGTATTAACTAGCCCCGGGTACACGAAGCAACCTTTGGCGTCGATGGTTTCGTCGGCCTCAAATGGGCCTTCCCCGATCTCGGCGATGACGTTGTTTTCAATCAGGATGTTTGCGTTTTTCAACACGCGATCGTGCTCGTCGACCGTAACGACGGCATCCGCGTTTTTGATGAGTAAGGTGCGCAAGTTGTTTCTCCCTTCGTAATGTGTTATTTCTCGGCAAAACGGTATTTTTCCCATTGTTCTGCCCGCATGTTTTCTCCAACCGGCAACATGCGCGCCACGGCCACGCTCGAATAATCTAAGGGCAAAAGCGCTTCCGGAAACGCCAGCTCGACATGCTTTCAGGCAGAGTTATCGCAACGCACAACAGATGCTTCCGTATTTACACGAATCACCCTCTTTATGCCTTCGCGGTATTTTTATACTATCAAAAATATCATAGCCGCCTTCAAAACGCAAATGCGTACGTTTTTACACCACGTTGCGCTTTCGTT
>JAEZGQ010000100.1 GCA_023416895.1 Bacillota bacterium
CCGATCACAAGTTTACCAGGTTTAAAACCTCTGCAAACCGATGTATTCTCATATCCGCCCTATCATATGTGGAAGCATCGCCAATGCCTACACTATAAAACCCTCCGGCAATGGCCGCATCGATCCCCGCATAAGCATCTTCGACCACGGCGCAATCTGACGGCTTAAGTCTCAGAAACTCTGCGGCTTTCAGAAAAACTTCGGGATCCGGCTTTGATTTTTCGATGTTGTTCCCGTCCGAAACGGCGTCAAAAAAGCCTGTCAGTTTTATCTGCTCCAGGATAAAACCGGCGTTTTTGCTGGAGCTTCCTATGGCAAGTTTTATATGGCGGTTTTTTAGCTCCCGTAAAACCATCTTTACATCGCTGTCAACATCTTCTTCTCTAAGCGTTTGAAGAAGTTTTTTGTAGGCGGCATTTTTCTCGTCGGAAAGAGCCAGTTTCTCCGCATCGGATATGGGTTTTGCGCCTTCTAAAATAATTTCTAAGCTCTCCATTCTGGAGACGCCGCGCAGCCGGTTGTTGATTTCTCTGTTAAATACGACACCTATACGGTCGGCGACCTGCTTCCATGCTTGGTAGTGCATTTCATCGGTGTGTACGATTACACCGTCAAGATCAAAAATGATCCCTTTGATCATATGCGCTCCTCATATTTTCCTTACGCTTTCACGTTCCACAAGGCGTACGGGTAGGATGATATTGCGCTCACGGATGGGTTGGCGCATGAGCTGGGCCATCATCATTTCCGTAGCGATGGTACCCTTCTTCTCCGCATCCTGGTGGATGGTGGTAAGCCTCGGGTGCGTGATCTGGCAAAGGTAATTGTCGTCAAACCCGACGATGGACTTTTCATCGGGCACATACACGCCCTTCTCGCGAAGCCCCGCCATAATTCCGGCCGCCAAAATATCCGCCGAGGCGAAAATGCCGGTGATCTGTTTTTTTTCACTTAAAAGGTAGCCCAGGCGCATACCTTCGTTAATAGAAATTTCCTGCTCAAACACGAGCTTCGGGTCAAAGGGGACATCAAACTCTTGGAGGGCTTGCTTATACCCCTGCAATCGTTTCTCTACCACACCGTCCTTACGAATAAAGGGGGAGGTAAACGCGATAACGCGGTGACCGTGTTCCAACAAATACCGGGTAGCAATGTAGCCGCCTTTTTGGTCTTCCAGTCCAACATTGCATACCTCGGGTAAATCAATATAGCTGTCGATCAGCACATAGGGAATCCCCATGTTGCGAACGCACTCGAAAAATTCATCCTGAAATAAGCCGGTGAATATCATGCCGGCCAAGCTCCAGTTGTGGCGCAGCGTTTCAAGCTCCCGCGAGTCCTCAACGGAACGCACCATGAGAAAGTAACCCTCTTTGCGCGCGCTGTTTTCTATACTACCCATAAAGGTATTATGGAATGGGTCCGCCATAACACCGCCGCTATGCTGCGGCACCAAGTGATTGATGATCCCGATGATGGGCGATTCGTTGTTGGCCAAGGTACGCGCGGTCATACTGGGAACATAGTGCACGCGATCCATAATGTCTTGGATCTTCGCCACCAGCTCCGGTGAAACCCGGTTTTTCTTATTATGCACGACATTGGAAACCGTGGTGATGCTCACGCCGGCTTCACGGGCAATATCTTTTAGGGTAACCATGCGCGTACTCCCAATTTAAATTCCTGAGCATTGTTCTTATTGTTCCATATTGTACCACATTCAGCGCTAATTTGCACCACGCCCGAACATCGAAACGGCGCCGTTTTATCAAAGCAGGGGCAGATATAACATCTGCCCCCACAAGGCGGAGGAAACCGCTAAGTGCTGTTTCGCAATTACTGTAGCGCCGCTACAAAATCCTTGATCGGCAGATCGGCGGGCTTGCCACTTTCCTGCACGGTGAACCCGGCAACGATGGTGTCGGTGCTGGTCGTGTCGATCGGACCGACAGGCTCGGAGAAATAAAGCTCATCCAGAGAGATGGTGCACTCGGCAAACGCACGGATGTGCAGCGCGTTGGTCATACCCGGGAAGCCGGACTTCTCAAGGTCGATCACGAGGTTCTGCCATTCCGTAGTGATCACGGGGTGGCTGCCGTCTTTGAGCACCAAGTCGCTGAAGCGCGCGGCATAGAACTTGGAATCTTCGGGGTGCCAATCCATGAGGAGCTTGTTCTCTTCACCGCCAACTTCACCTTTGATACGGATGGTGAGGTACTTGCAGTACTGGATGCCTTCGAGGGACCACATGTCAATGGCTTCGCCCCAGTTGCCCATCCAATCGCCGGCTCTGGTGTAGTAATCATTTTCGTCAACGAAATCGTCCGTGTTGAACTCTTTGGGCTTGAATTGGATCTGGACGACGCCGTCTTCTGCGCTGGCGCGAAGGTTGGCCCAGTTGTCCCACCAGAGGCTTGCGCCGTTGGGGGCCGTATCAGGCTTGCTGTTGGGGTCGCGACCATCAAAGCTGTCCCACATGAACTTCACGACCGACTCGGCTACGAAATCCTTGATCGGCAGATCGGCGGGCTTGCCGCTTTCCGGCACGGTGAACCCGGCAACGATGGTATCAACGCTGGTAGCATCAATCGGGCCGACAGGCTCGGAGAAATAAAGCTCATCCAGAGAGATGGTGCACTCGGCAAACGCACGGATGTGCAGCGCGTTGGTCATGCCCGGGAAGCCGGACTTCTCAAGGTCAATTACGAGATCCTGCCATTCCGTGGTAATCACGGGGTGGCTTCCGTCTTTGAGTACCAAATCGCTGAAGCGCGCGGCATAGAACTTGGCATCTTCAGGGTGCCAATCCATGATAAGCTTGTTTTGCTCGCCGCCAACTTCGCCTTTGATGCGAATGGTGAGGTACTTGCAGTACTGGATGCCTTCGAGGGACCACATATCGATGGCCTCACCCCAGTTGCCCATCCAATCGCCGGCTCTAGAGTAGTAATCATTTTCGTCAACAAAATCGTCGGTATTAAACTCAACGGGTCGGAACTGGATCTGAACGACACCGTTTTCCGCGCTGGCGCGAAGGTTGGCCCAGTTATCCCACCACATGCTTGCGCCATTGGGAGCCGTTTCCGGCTTGCTGTTCGGGTCGCGGCCTTCGAAATTGTCCCACAGGAACGTGGCGGGAGCCGCGCTCTCGGCGGGTGCGGGAGTGGCGGGTTCAGCCGTCGGTTCAGCGTTGACGGCGGGCGGAGTTTGCTGCGTGCTGCAAGCGGCAAACGACAGTGTCAATACGAGCACAAGGACAACCGCGAGGAGCTTTTTGATGTTCACCTTGTTTTCCCCCTTACCATTATTTTGTTTTGTTTTATTTGGACGCTTTTTAAAGATTATTAAGTTTAGCGCTTAACTTCACAGTGAGTATAACAAAGGCCATGTGTACTGTCAAGATGTTTTACAAAGAATGCGCAAAACATCTTTTCGCGATTGCGCTGGTTGTACGGGTTCACGGTCTTTCGCATTTTTGCATTGTCACCTTGCATTTCCCCTGTAAGTATGCTACATTAATAGAAGTTTAGCGCTCAACTCATATCGGCATTTCTTATCGTAAAAACAGGAGGCACAAGCATGAAAGAAAAAAGAGCCGTTACTTTTCCCGTCGTCTGTTTAGGTGCGGCGGCTGCCCTATTTTTGGCGTTTGCCGTTTATATGTTTGTTTCGCCAAACGCACCTCGCCTGACCCCCGCCTCCTCTTCTGCCGCCTCGGAGTCCGCGAACGAGGGTGCTCAAACCTTACTCACGCTTTATGAAGGCCCCACGACCATGGAAACATCCGCGACCGCATCGATTACGGCAAACGGGAACGAACTGTTTGTATATGACGTTATGGTCAACCATGAGCATATTTGGAACGCGAACACGCTCCCTTCCGACACCCCGATGACCTATTTTGATTTTGAAGGCGAGGTAAAAATCGACATTCAAATGCCAGGCTTAGGCAAAGACATAGAAAGCGCGACCGTCCTCCCGACGGCGGCAGGGATCGTTCCCGAAGTCAAGGAGAACCACGTTATCTTCACCATTACAGAGCCGGGTCAATACACCGTTGTGTACAACGGCAGCGTAAACAAGGCCACCCATATCTTCGCCAACCCCTTGGAGACGGACATTCCCGACAAGGATGATCCCAATGTCATTTACATTGGGCCCGGCGAATGGTCGCTTGACACCCTTGTGCTCAAAAGCGATCAAACCTTATATCTATCGGGCGGTGCGGTACTGCATACGGTTGTGATTGCGGACAACGCCGCTAACGTGACGATTCGCGGCCGCGGCATCATAGACGGCTCGGAATTTGCGGCACATAACCAACCCGGTTCCTATGCCCGCGTGCCCGTTGATATTCGTGGCAGCAAAAACATCACCGCCGAGGGGATCATCCTCGCCAATTCAAACTGCTGGAATTTCAATGCATTCTCCTCGGAAAACGTGAACATTTCCAATGTTAAAATCATCTCAGGGCGGCAAAACGGAGACGGGTTCACCTTCCAGTCCTGCAAAAGCATTACGGTGACAGATTCCTTCGCCCGAACATGGGATGATAGTTTGGTGCTCAAAAACTATTCCGGCTCAACAAGGGACATCACCTTTGAAAACGTGCAGATTTGGACGGACTTGGCACAGTCCATGGAAATCGGCTATGAAACCAACAAGGGGCTTACCATCAATCCGGAAATCTCCAATGTTTTATTTAAGGACATTACCGTACTCTATAACTTCCACAAGCCGGTGATCAGCATTCACAACAGCGACGACGCCTATGTTCACGACATCACTTATCAAAACATCGTCGTTGAAAATGCGCTCATGCAAGGCGATAACGGCAAAAACAATGAGCTGATCGAAATGAACATGCAAAAATCCGGATGGTCGACCGTCACGGATGAGTTTGGCCGGATCGAAAACATATTGATCGATGGATTGACCGTTCTAAACACCGTTGACGGAAAAGTGCCTGCGTCCCGCTTCTCCGGCCAAGGCAATGAAAATATGATTTCGGGCGTGACCCTACGGAACATTAGCATCTTGGGTGAAAAAATCACCAGTTTGGAAGCCCTCAAGGCCTCCGTAAATGAATTTTGCGCCAATATCATTGTGGAATGAGGAGGGCTTATGTCTAAAAAGCTGATCATCATTTTCTGTGCCGTAATCGCGGTTTCGATCATCTGCGCCGCAATCGCGTTCTTTCTGCCGCCCGGAGGGCTTGGTGTTCAGACCACGGTTCCCGGTTTGACCATCGTAAAAGCCCC
>JAEZGQ010000135.1 GCA_023416895.1 Bacillota bacterium
TGTTTTCCTACCTCCACACGCTAGACCCAAAAGCGGAGCAGCTGCGGCTTTTTTAAGGTTTGTGGATAAAAACGGGGTGTTGCTTTTATCAGCCACACCCCGTTTTCATTTATATTTATTCGCGCTCTGCGCCGTGAAGCCCAAGCTTCTTTCTTAAAGCCTTGGCGGTCGGCGTGGCGGCAAGGCCGCCCCTTGCGGTTTCCCTTAAGTCGCTGTTCATAAGCCTTCCCACGTTTTTCATGGCGATTACCACCTCGTCAAACGGGATAACGCTTCTTACGCCCGCAAGCGCAAGGTCAGCGCTCAAAAGCGCGTTTGCGGCGCCGATGGCATTTCTTTTGATGCAAGGGCATTCCACAAGCCCCGCAACAGGGTCGCACACTAGGCCCATTACGTTTTTGAGCGCGATGGCCGCCGCGTGAATCGCCGCTTCAGGCGTTCCGCCCGAAAGCTCCACAAGCGCCGCCGCCGCCATTGCCGCAGCACTTCCGGTTTCGGCCTGACAGCCGCCCGAAGCGCCCGAGATAGAGGCGTTCGTCGCGATGATCGCGCCGATCGCGCCTGCGGTATAAAGCGCATTGATAAGCGCTTCATCGTCCCACGAAAGATCCTCGGCACAGGTCAAAATGGTACCCGGCAGCACGCCGGCAGCACCCGCCGTGGGCGCAGCCACGATTTTGCCCATGGATGCATTTACTTCTAGAACCGCCATGGATGCCGCAGCCGCACGGCATGTGCGGCTCCCGCAAAGCGCCTTGTCAGCATACGCGTACAAAAGCTCCGCATCGCCGCCCATAAGGCCGCTCACGGTCACCTGTGTATCCCTCAGGCCGAACAGCACGCTTTGGCGCATGGTTGAGAGGTTCTTTTTCATTTCCTCGTGGAGCGCATCCGCATCGCTTTCCTCGCGCTCGAGCTCGCTTTTGATCATAATGGCGGAAATGGGTAAGTTCTCCTGTTTGCAAAGCGAAAGGAGCTCTTCTCCTGTGCGAAATTCGTATTTCATAGCGTTTTCACCTCCGTGATTTCGCTGCACCAATCATTGATCAAATCCTTGGTGCGCTGCGGTACGGGCGTATCCGTTTCAATGACCATGTACGCATCCTGCCGCTTCGCATGGCGGAACACGCGCATGAACGCCACGTTGATCTGCTCCTTGGCGAGAATGCCTGTTACGTTGTTGATCACACCGGGTACGTCGTGGTGGCGGATCACCAGCGTGGGATATTCGCCCGTGAACTTGAGTTTCATGCCGTTGAGCTCCGTAACGAGGATATTTCCACCGCCGACAGACGCGCCTACAAGCTCGGAAACCTCACCTTTGGAGTTTACGGTTTTGATACGCGCGGTGTTGGGCTGCTCCACGGGTTCGTCGCTGAAGATGATGCGTACATCCACCCCGCGTTCCTTTGCAAGCTCGATGGAAACCCGAAGATTTTCGTCATCCGGCTCCATACCCAAAATTCCCGCCACAAGCGCCTTGTCGGTGCCGTGCCCACGTCCGGTTTCCGCAAAAGAGCCGTAAAGCGTAAGCTCCGCCCGCTTTACGTCGCCGCCCGCAAGTTTCCACGCCACATACGCAAGCCGCGCCGCGCCCGCAGTATGCGAGCTCGAAGGGCCGATCATGCGTGGTCCAATGATGTCAAACACGCTTAAGTTCTGCATAGTATTCCCCTTAAATGTTATCCCCGTTTTACGGAGAAATTCTCATGTTTCAAACGGCGGCACAACCGCAAGGGTTTTACCGTTCAAGTACGAAAGCGGCGAACCCTTTTCAAACCGGAAGGTGACGCGTACCGCACAAAGATACAGCCCTTTTACGCTTTGCGCGCGGTTGAAGGCAAAGTCGCCGTACTTTTCATCTCCGAGAAGCGGGTGGCCGATGTGCGCCATATGTGCGCGTATCTGGTGCGTACGTCCCGTGATGAGCTTTACCTCAAGCGCCGAAGTGCCTTTTGTGCAGGAGAGCACGCGGTAGGCAGTAACGATTTCTTTCGCGCCCGGTCGCGGCTGATCAAAAACGAATACCCGCGCGGCCGCCTCATCTTTTGATAAATAGGCCGTAAGCGTAGCCTCGCGCGGTTCAGGTACGCCCTTCACGCGGCACACGTAGTACTTTTCCACGGTTCTTTGGCGCATGGCATCGTCAAGTGCTTGTTTTGCCTGTTCGTTTCTTGCAAACAGAACGATGCCGCTTGTTGCTTGATCGAGCCTGTGTACAGGGTAAACGGTGCCGTAAACGGCACGCAGGCGTTCCTCAAGCGTGCTTTCTCCGCCGTCGGCCGCAGCAACGCTTATGCCCGCGGGCTTATTTGCCGCTATGATGCCTGTGTCAATATACACGATTTCAAACCCGTTTGCAAGCGCCTGTAATTCGCTTTCAAACCGGCTCCAAATGCCGCCCGAAGGAACCTTCGTAAAAACCATCGTCTCTTTTTTGGTGGGGTGCTCCAGCGAAAGCTCATAAGCGTAGAGCGCAATCTGCTCACCGATCTTTGCCGCCTTGTTGTAGCGCTGGTCACCCCATATCGGATAACCCCGGCCTGATAGCTGCACGCGAATCTGGTGGTGCCGCCCCGTATGCAAACTGATGTCCAATAGCGCTAGGTTTCCTTTTCTCGCAACCGTGCGGAAGGAAAGCGAAGCCGCCTTCGCACCCTCCTCCCCCTCGCGGGCGATATAGGCGTTTCCCGTCGCCTCGTCGCGTCCCAAATGGTCAAAAAGCTCGCCCGCCGCAGGAGGATCGCCCTCCACCACGGCGACATAGCGCTTGCGCGCCGCACGCGTAGCCACCTGCGCACTCAGCCGCGCCGCGGCCTTAGAGGTGCGCGCGAACACCATCACCCCGCCCACAGGGCGGTCGAGGCGGTGCACAAGCCCCAAATATACCTCTCCGGGCTTTTGGTATTTTTCCTTCACATAAGCCTTGAGTGCCGTCAGCATGTCCATATCGGCGGAGGAATCCGCCTGCACGGGCATGTTTACGGGCTTCTCGGCCACAAGAAGGTGATTGTCCTCATACAAAATGTTCATGGTTCAAACATACCAGCGGCCGCTCGCACCGCAGGGCAGGCAAAGGCCGCCGCGCGTAATGGGAAGCCCAACTTCGTCGGACTCTACTTTGCCGCCCTTCCCTTTGAGGGCGGTTTTTAAAACGTTTGTCAAGACGCTCGGCGCAAGGCCGGTCGTATAAGAGTTGATGAGGAAAAACAGCGGTTCTTCGCTCAAAAGCTTCACGCACTCCGCCACGAGCGGGTAAAGATCGTCTTCCATTTTCCACATTTCTCCGTTGGGGCCGCGACCGTAGCTCGGCGGGTCCATAAGGATGCCGTCGTAGGTTTTGCCGCGCCGCTGCTCACGAAGCACGAATTTCAGCGCATCGTCCACAATAAAGCGCACGGGCGCGTCCGAAAGGCCGCAGGCGCTGAGGTTTTCTTTAGCCCATGCAACCATGCCCTTCGCGGCATCCACATGCGTGACCTGCGCGCCCGCAGCCGCAAGCGCACACGTTGCGCCGCCTGTGTAAGCAAACAAATTGAGAATGTTCGGCTTTCTTTCCGCACGCTCTACCTGTTCGCGCATAAAATCCCAGTTGACCGCCTGTTCGGGAAAAAGCCCCGTGTGCTTGAAGCCTGTGGGGCGCACCACAAAGGATAGGTCGCGGTATTTAACCTGCCAGCTTTCTGGCAGCGTCGCTTCAAACTCCCAATGCCCGCCGCCCGTGGCGGAGCGAAGGTAGCGCGCATGCGGCGATTTCACCTGACGGCCGTCCATGGGCCAAATCGCCTGCGGATCAGGCCTTAAAAGCACCACCCTATCCCACCGTTCGAGCTTGTTGCCATCGCCAGCGTCCAAAATTTCGTAGTCGCGCCAGTTTGCCGCAAGGTACATAACAATCTTTCCTCTCAAAATTCGCCATGCTTTCAGCATGGCGAAGTGGTTTTACGCTTGTTGTTTGGGCAACCGCCGCCTGTTTTTGCGGAGCCCGTCCGCCAAAATGAATACAATTCCAAAAATGATGTTGAGGTAATAGGTGAGCATGCGCCAAAGAAGCATGGAAGGGAACCGGAGCGCCATGCCAAAAAGGCTACCGAACACCAAGTAAAAACCACCTTCGGAAGCCCCCGCTCCGCCTGGTATGGGGATAAACGAAACCGCCATCGACAAAAGCGACTGCAAAAGGATGACATGCTGCGCCGGATATTCGCTCAACCCAAACCCGAGGTAAATAAAGTAGGTAACGCTTAAAAAGCACGCAAGCTCCATAAAACCGAAAAACAGCAGCGGCAGCGCCCCGCGAAGCTTGCGCTTAAACATCAGCTTCACCGCCATGGCGTAATCGTTCATCGTGCGATTCCAGTCGGCAACTGCTTTTTCGTAGGTCTTTTCCTTGCGAATTAGCCTGTGGCGCTTTAAAAACGCAAGCAGGCGGTCGCCGATCCCAGTAAGCCATTTGGGGTTGAGTGTCGCCACCGTAACGAATACAAACACGAACACGTTGATGCCGTAGCCGATCAGTACAAGCGTGCGCACCGCAGTCCCCAAAAGCGCAATGGGCTGACCGAGCACGATCATCCCCACGGTGGCGACCAGCACCACCGCAAACTGCCACGACATATACTTGATGAGCGTAATGGAAGTAGCGCTTCCCACGGGCACGCCATAGCCGCGCATTTGAAGCACCTGCATGGGCTGCCCGCCGATTTGCATGGGGGTGAGCGCGTTGTAGAAGAACCCTACCATGGTGGTGGTGGCGCACTCAAAAAACGTCATGTTGATATCCGCGATACGGCAGATGTCAAGGTGCATGAGCATGTTGAACACATAGCTCATCACTGCACACAAAAGCGCGCACAAAAGCCACCAAGGCTTTGCACGCGAAAGCGCGTCGCCCATGCTTGAAACGTTCGGGTCAAGCGCTGCGATTAAACCCATAACGCCGAGCGAAATGAGCACCATCAATATTTTCTTTACAAGGCCGTTGCCTTTTGCCGGCTTCTTTTCTTTTTTGTTCTGTTCCATTTAAACCCCGGGCATCATACTAAGCAGGAAATTTGAGCGGTAGAAGAAGGAGGAAAACAGCGATCTGTTCACCAGCTCCGTTACCGCTTCAAAGCCGCCGAGCACCGTGAGCGCAACCGGCAGTAGCATAAACGCCACAAATAGCGCAAGAATTCCCCGAACCACGCCTAGCCCTGCGCCCAGCACCGCGTCGCTGCTTCTAAGCTGCGGCAGCACGCGCGCATAATCCACCCCGTTGATGATGAAGGCGAGAACGCCGCGCACGATAAGGAAGATCACCAAAAATACAAGGATGTTGATGAACACGCTCACCATCGTTTGGTTGAAATAGTCGCCCAGGGTGGTGATGTTCTGGCCCGAAAAAGCCTCTACCGCGATGTTGTGGGTGATGGCCTTCCCCATGGGGTACGGAAGCCCCGCATCGTCGATGATGGCCTTGATCTGATCCGCACTCAAAGAGCTTATGGTTTTTCTCGCAAGCTCCGCATCCCTTACATATTCGCTGCCTTCGGCGTAATAGAGCATCATGCCGTAAAGCTTCTCACTTCCCTTTACCGCAGAAGCGCCAAAGGGCATGAGCAATAGCCCCGTAAGCCACGACACCATGTACGCGCCGATCGAAAGGGCGCTGTATAGAAAGCCGCGGTAAAACCCGCCCAGCACATACAGCGCAAACACGAGAAGCGCCGCAAGATCCAGTATGTTCATGTTACCTCCATTACCGCTTTTGAAAAGCGTAAGCGCTTTTTTCAAAAGCCGCGGGAGCCGCAACAAGGCGGTTCCAAATTAATATTAAGGCAAGGAGAGACGATTTCCCTGCACCTTAGGACAGCGGCGCAAGGTAAAGCGCGCCGCCCCTGCTTAAAAGCATATAGGAATCGTCAAGTTTCACCGCGCCGTCGATGGGTGTTTCAAAGGCTTCCGTAGAAACAAGCGTGCCCTTTTCGGAATAAACGTAAACCGCGTCTGCACAGTACACAAAGAGCTTTCCGCCTGCTACGACCGCCGTTAGCGCGTTTTGCGGAAGCTGCAAAAACACCCTGCGCTCGCTCGCCACGTCACCTTCGTCCACCCCGAGAAGCATCACCGAGCTTAGCGTGGCGCTGCCCCGTGGCACGAACAAAAAAAGCGGGCGCGAGCCGGAAAACGACGCATCAAGGTATTTGTAGCCGTATACGATCACGCGGTACGTCTGCGCGTTTCCGGTGCGGTTGAAGCGCAACAGGTTTCCCGTACATACGGCATACACGCTTTTGTCCGTGAAGGAAATGGTTTCCGCAAGCTCCCCGCTTATGGTGACGATGCCCGTCGTTGCGGATTTTGAAAGATCGTAGGTCGTGAGCGTTTGCACCGGCGTAGCGCTTTGCGTGTCGAGCGTAAGTGTCCACAGCGTATCGTTTGAGCCCGAGCAAAAGCCGTAGTTGACGAGCGTTGCGGCGGAAAGGTCGATGCTGTCGGCCTGGTCGCCGTTTGCGGCAAACACCTGAATGGCGCCGTTGCCGGAGGCATCCTGCCGGTAAACCGCCACATGCGACGCGCCGCACTTGACGCTTTGCACGGTGCCGGAAAACTCGATGGGGAAGTTTACACCCACGATCTGCACGGCAGAAGCATTGTAAAGCGCAAACACGCTTTTTGACGCTGCAAGGCGGAAATCCGCAGTGCTCGTGGAAAGCGAAAGGTTTTTGCGCTCGTCGCTCAAATCCATATAGTTGAGCTTATTGTCCGCAAGGTACAAAAAGCCACCGCCGGTAAAAAGCCGCGTAGAATCCGAAGAGAACGGCAGCGCCTCCATCGCACGGGGCGATGCGCCACCGGAAAACGCGAACACAAGCCCCACGGCAGCGCCAATAAGCACCAGCACACCAAGGGCCACCACCGCCAACCGCGATACCATTTTCCGCTTGTTTTTCGCCTGTAGCCGGCGTTTTTGCATCCATACCCTCCTGTGTTTCAGGGAACAAAAATAGTAAGCGCACCCTTCAAAAGGGAAAACGTAACGGGCGTTTGCGTGCCAAGCTCGCCGTCGAGGTTCAGCACATGCGCTCCGTCGCACATTACCCGCGCGCCCTCCGCCTTGAAATAACGGATGTGCTGCGAACGAAGGTGCTTTCCTTTGATGTAGCGCGGCAAGATCGTTAAAAACACGGGAACGCTCACAGCCTTTACCACACAAAAATCAAACAACCCGTCGCAAGGGTCCGCAAGTGGCGCAAGGTTCATGCCGCCTGCAAGGTGCGTGCCGTTGCACGCGCTAAAGAGAATGGCTTTCTCTAAAAAACGCTCGCCGCCCGCCTCCACTTCCATTTCGATGGGCTTCAAGTGCAAAAGCGCCTGAAAGATGCCCATGAGATACGGAAACATGCCGTTGAAGCGCTTTTTGTACTTTTCGGTGTAGCGCACCACTTCCGCGTCGAACCCGAAGCCCGCCACATTGAGGAAAAAGCGGTCGTTCGCCATGGCGGCGTCCACACGCTTTGTCTCGCCCTTCAAAAGCACGTCCGCTGCGGCCTCCACCCCCTGGGGGATTTTGAGAGCGCGGGCAAAATCGTTCCCTGTGCCGAAAGGCAGGATTCCAAAGTTTGCTCCGCTTTCAACAAGTGCGGAACCGACCTCCTGGCAGGTGCCGTCGCCACCTACGGCCACAATCGCGCGTTCGCCCTGAAAAAGCGCCTCGCGTGCAAGCTCAGCCGCGTGGCCGTGATGCTCCGTAAACACGGCTTCGCACGAAACGCCGTTTTCCGAAAGGTACGCGCGCGCTTTGAAATAAGCGTCCTTTGCGCGGCCACTTCCGGCAATGGGGTTTACGATGCAAAAAAGCCGCCGATCCATACGTTATGCACCCTTTGCGCCCACAAGTATGTTGAGCGCCTGCTTTTGAAGCGTGAACCGCGCAGGAGCGTGGGAGTAAAGTTCACCATCCACATCGAGCACGCTGCTTTCCGGCCCTTCCACATACAGCGAATCGGCACGGAAGTACTCTACGATTTTAAGCCCCACATGCTTCCCTTTGATGAAGCGCGGCAGCAGAAACAGAAACTGTATAAGTGATACCTTTTGAATCGCGCATATGTCCATAAGCCCGTCAAACGGATCGGCGTTGGGCACGGCCTTCATGCCGCCACCAAAATGCGTGCCGTTTCCCACGGCAACGATCACGGCGTCCATTTCCTTGATCGAGCCGTCGGGCATGTGGATTTTAATTGGCAAGCTCTTCAAATGCGCCAGCGCGTCCAAGATCCCGAGCAGGTACGGAAGCATTCCCTTTTTATAGCGTGCTTTGTATTTCTCCATGCACAAAAGCACGTCCACATCAAACCCAAAGCCTGCCACGTTGATGAAAAAACACCCGTTCGCGTCACACGCGTCCATTTGCCTCACGTTGCCCGCAAGAAGTGTTTCAAGCGCCGCAAGCGGTTCGGTGGGAAGCCCAATGACCTTTGCAAGGTCATTGCCCGTGCCGAAGGGCAATACGCCCATTACGGCATCTGTCCCCGCGAGAGCCGAGGCAACCTCGTTGATCGTACCGTCGCCCCCCACGGCAACGATGCGCCGTTCACCGCTTTCGTAAGCGGCCCTTGCAAGCTCTACGGCATGTTTGCGGTGCTTGGTTTCCACCCATTCGTAGGGTATGCCGCGCGCGTGCATTTCCGCTTGCGCCAACTTGAAACATTCACCGCAGCGGCCGCCGCCCGAAAGAGAGTTGACAATGAAGTACAGCCGTTCCATGCGCTTCCCCTTCCCCAACGCCTTTTTAGGCGTAATCAGACAAAACCCGAGGCAAATCCTTGTGTTGTCGCATTGGGTATAGCAGTTTTATGATAATCCAAAACGCTTGAATTGTACAGGAATTTCCTGTGAATTTCATGTAAACGAGCGCCTGCTAAGCCGATTGCTTCGATGCCTTGCACATAGTATAATGTACAGAACCAAACAAAACCTTGGGGAGGTGCTTTCCATGCGTTTTACCAAGGCGCACGGGCTCGGCAATGATTTTGTTGTGTTTGACGACCGCGGCGAGGCGCTTAGCGGTTTGAACGAGCTTGGCAAAAAGCTGTGCGACCGGCGCACCGGCGTAGGCGGCGACGGGATGATCCTTGTTCGCTGCTCAAAAATTGCGGATACGCGCATGGTCATCATCAACAGCGATGGAAGCGAGGCCGAAATGTGCGGCAACGGCATCCGTTGCTTTGCCAAGTACGTTTACGATAAGGGCATCGTGCCATTGAACCGCTTTTCTGTGGAAACGCTCGCGGGCATCATGGACGTTGCGCTCACCGCGGAAAACGGTGAAGCAAAAACCGTGACCGTGGGCATGGGCAAACCGGAATTTGCCCGACAAAACATCCCCGTTACAGGAAACGGCGATTGCCTGCTTCAGAAAATTCGCGTGCTCGACCGCGAATTCACCTTTTCCACCATCCTTTTGGGCGTGCCGCATACGGTGGTGTTTGTGGATGACCTTGATGCGACCGACATTTTAAAATACGGGCCAATCATCGAAACGCACCCAATGTTTCCCCGGAAAACAAACGTGAACTTCACGCAGGTGCTCGATGAAAAAACCATCCGCGTTCGCACATGGGAGCGTGGCTGCGGCGCAACGCTCGCCTGCGGCACCGGCTCCTCAAGCGCAGCGGTATGCAGCGCCGTCGCGGGCTTTACGGGGAAAACGGTTGAAGTGCAGCTTGCACTTGGCAGCCTTTTTATTGAATGGGCAAACGATGGCACCGTGTTTATGAGAGGCCCCGCACAATTCGTATTCGAAGGCGAACTCGACCCTTCACGTTTATAAAAACAAACCCAACAAACGGAGGAACCATGTCACACCACACTTTTTACCCCAAGGGCGTCTGTTCCACGCAGATCGACTGCGACATCATCGACAACCGCGTTTACAACGTTACCTACCAGCGCGGCTGCAGCGGCAATTTGCAGGCCATCGGCAAGCTGTGCGAAGGGCGCACGGTGGACGAGCTCGTTACCCTTCTTTCCGGCATCCACTGCGGCGCAAACAGCACCTCTTGCAGCGATCAGCTTGCGAAGGCCCTGACGGCCGAGCTTGAAACGGTAAAAACCGCGGACTAAACGCCCCCCCTTTTTACCTAGGATCAGTTAAATAGAGAAAAGCCGCTTTAAAAAGGCGGCTTTTTGCTTTTGCCCTAACGCGCGCTAATCAAGATCCACCTGCGCAACGTCGTAGTAAATTTCATCTTTAAATTCGCTCGCTTTCAAAACCGGCATGGCATCGGACGAAAGCTCATAGCGCAGGTAGTTTGCATCGTCTATGCCGAGCTCGCCGCGCGCGCTTGCGCGTGCAAGCACGCTCTTTGCGATCATCGCATCGAGGTTGATTGCATTGAGCGCAAGGTAAAGCACGATGAAAAGCGCCGTCACCGCACGCAAAAGCCGAAGCTTTGCTGCATACAGCCGCACACCGCACAAAACCGTGGCCACAGCGAGGAACAATATGAACCACATCGGCAACACGCGGCTCACCGTGAGGCCGTAAGCGCCCACGTACATGAGAAGGCGCGCGCCGCCCGAATACAGCACGAGCGCCGTTGCGAGTAAAAGCAGCAGTAAAAATATGCGCTTTGCCTTATGTTCCTTTTCAAAGCGCAGCGTGAGCGCATAAATCCCAAGGTTGATGAGCGCCACAATCAAGAGCTCGTTGAAGCCGCGCACCGCGTATTGCGAATAGGTAAGCCCTTCTGGCAGGCCCTTAAGCCCTGTAAGGTAGAAAAACTGCACGTAAGCAAACGCCGCGTAAGCCGCAAGCAAAAGCGCAATCACTGTATGGAGCGTTGCAGGCTCGAACGTTTGCGGATAGGGGTTTTCGCGCGAAGGAAGCTTTGCCCACGCCGTGCCGTAAAGGAACGAGTAAAAAAGCATGGCGACCAAAAGCGCGACGACCGTCCTCCAAAACACCGTTGCAACCGACCACCCTTCAAACAATTTTCCAACATAGTAGGAAAGCACCGAGTCGGCGCTGATTAAAAGCGCGAGCACCACGACCATAAGCGGAAGCCCGATGAGAAGCCCCATGAAAACCCCGCTTCGCTTTTGCCCTTCCTTTTTTTGAAGCGCCGCGCCGGCTGCACCGAAAAACCGCGCGATGTATGCAAACGGCTTTACAAAAAAGCCCGCAAAGAACTGCACAGCATATTCCCCATCGCACCCGGGCGCGGGCCGAAACACCCCCACCACCGCGTGCAACATAAGTAGAAGCGGGATGGCAAAAAAGTTGATAAGCGAAAGCACCCGCTCTTCATATACCGCGTAACGCACAAACAAGAGCGCTACGCACAAAAGCACCAGCCACGCCGCCTTGTTGTGCCGCGCCTGCGGCACGGCCATGTAGTATCCGAAAAGGTACACCGTCCAAAACAACGCATACGGCAGTGCAACGGAGCGCGCCGTGGAGGCGTTGTACACCGCCTCCCAAAACACCGTAACAAACACCGCGCCAAGCGCGAGCGTTATGGCAAGAAGGAGCTTTTGCGTTTTCGTATACTGCGGCTTTTCAACCGGCATGGGTTGATATTTGCCATACGGGGTCTGCTCTTTTTTTTGCTCCACGGTTTACGCCTCCTTTTTTAATGCGCCTTCATCCACATATTCAAGGATGTCTGCCGGCTGGCAGTCAAGCTCGCGGCAGAGTGCATCAAGCGTGGAAAAGCGAATGGCCTTCCCCTTGTTGGTCTTTAATATAGAAAGGTTTGCCTGCGTAATGGAAAGCCGCTCCGCAAGCTCCGTCAGGCTTATTTTACGCTTTGCCATCATCACGTCGAGATTTACACGAATCATACCGCGCCTCCTAAATGGTTAGGTCGTTTTCCTGTTTGAAAGCGACCGCCCTGCGGAATACATCCGCCATCACCAGCGCAAAAAGCCCGCTTAAAAGCATCACCAGCGCGCAAACGGCGGTCATGGGTGTAAAGTCGAGCACGGATTTCACAAGAAACAAAAGCCCCGCAAGCTCCGCCGTGGCGCCCATGCGCGAAAACGCGTACACGTTTCGCTGCACAAACGGGTCGTTCCCCACGGTGCGCATTACAAACAAAAGCTCGATCAAAATATGGCACGCCATCAGCCCCGCTGCGGTTAAAAACGCCAGCATGCCGAGTTTTCCCCATTGGGGGCTATAAAAATCGGCAAATGCCGCCTGCATGGCCGGCCATAAATAGAGTGCCGCAAGGCAGAACACCACAAACAAAAAAAGCGTCAAAAGTAAAATCTGCGTGGCGAGCGCAAGCCCTTTTTTCATAAACAAAAACCTCCGTACAAAATAAACCGTTTGGTTCATTGTAGCACGGAAATTATCGACCTTCAATATTAAATTATTGAAAAACAATAAATATTTAATGAACAAGCCTTAGGTTTGACGCTCTTTTTATACGAGCGTTTTGAGCCATCTTCCGGTTTTCATGCGTCTGAGCCCAAAGAACAGCCTTACAAGGCCTGCGGGCACGGCCACAAGGTACACAAGCCACAACGGCGCGTGGAACACAAGCCCAAGAAGCGCCGTGAGCGGCACCGATACAAGCCACAGCGGCAAAAGGTCGATGTAGGCCGCGGCGTGCGTATCGCCACCCGCGCGAAGAATGCCCACGATCATCATGAAGTTGAGCCCATAGATCGGCTGCAAAAATGCCATGGATAGAATGGTTGTTGATGCCATGTTTCGAGCCTCCGCCGTGGCGTTTGCATACAAAAACGGCATTTTCGTGCCAAGAAGCGCAACGAGCACCGTCATAAAAAGCCCAACCGTAAACGAAAGCGCCAAAAAGCGTTTGCCGTAAAGGTGTGCGCGCTTATGATCGCCCTCTCCCATGGCGTTGCCGAGCATCACCGAGCCGCCCACGCCAAGCCCCATCAGCGCGATCATGGTAAGCTGATCCACCGTGTTGACGATCATCATGGCGGCAAAGGGTTGCGTGCCCATCTGCCCGTAAACATAGCTCATCGCAACCGTGCCGAGCGCCCAAATGGCGTCGTCGGCAAATACGGGAAGCGTCACTTCCCAAAAGCGCTTAAAATCCGCCTTTGTCTGGTGTAAAAACTCTTTGAGCCGCGCTCTTGCCGGTGTTTCTTTATAATAACTAAAGAAAAGAAGCAGTGCCGCGTCGAACGCACCGCCGATTACGGTCGAGTACGCAGCACCCGCAATGCCAAGCTTTGGGAAGCCGAGCTTTCCGAATATGAGGAGGTAGTTGAGCACCATATCCACAGAGATGCCAATGGCGCCAGTAATGGTTGGAAGCTTGGGGTTGCCCGCGCTTTTGTGTGCGGTGCTGTACGGGTAGATGATCGCTTTAAAAAGGTAGCTCCATGCAGCGATTTTTAAATAGATCGCCCCGCTTTGCGCCACCTCGGCCTCCTTGGAGAAAAGCCCTGTGACCCCCATGGGAAACAGCACGCCCGCTGCAAAGAACACAACGCAAAACGCAAATGAAAGCATGACACATAGCCCGAGCGTGGAGCGGATGCCCGAAACGTTTTTTTTGCCCCAGTGCTGCGCCATAAAAACGCCGCCCCCGCCCGTGATGCCAAAAAGGCAAATGTCAAGCACGTACACAAGCTGGTTTGCGGCAC
>JAEZGQ010000211.1 GCA_023416895.1 Bacillota bacterium
TTAACATGGTTTTTCCTCTCTTTCATAATCTTTTGGAAATCTATGTACGGTTTGCCCGCCCGGAACTTGCTCCTGTTGCGAGCATCTATTTGTTCTTGTAACAAAATCATAAACTTTAGCGGTTACAGCACGGTTACATTTCAGCAATTTGTCCTATGTTTTTATAACTTTTTCGAATTTTTTATGAAATCTGTCGCATCAAAAGATATTAATTCAGGCATGATCCGCACACAGGTTGACAATTCTTCTCGATTTGTATAGCAACTCGTTTTTTCAAAAATAAAAAAGCCCGTTGCGGACTTTTTTTCAGTCAACTTCGTTTTATTTTTTCCTTCAAGGAGCCAAAAGCAATGCGGTTCACCCTCGGTGGATCAAAGCTTGTGGGCATTATAAAATTCCTTCAGTTCCGCTTTCACACCAACATCAAGTTCATGCCAGCGCACGCCGCGGATGACGCCTTCCAGCGCGCACAGCCGCATATAACAGGCGGAAGGGTCAAATGCCTGTATCAAAAGCCATGCGGTGCGGCTTCCCTTTTGCAAGAGCTCCTCGGGTGTGCTTACCCCCGCGCGCACCAGTTGCTCTTCGAGTGTTTTCCCTATATTCGGAAGCTTTGTGAATTCACTCATATCGCCTTTTCCCACTCCTTTTCTCGAAAGCCTACCAGCACAAACGAGTCCGATACAACAAGTGGGCGCTTCACAAGCATTCCGTCCGACGCGAGGAGCCGAAGCATTTCCTCCCCACCCATCTCACCGAGCCTTTCCTTAAGGTTGAGCGCGCGGTAGGAAAGCCCGCTCGTATTAAAGAACGCCTTGAGCGGCAGTCCGCTTTTTTGATGCAATGCTTTCAATTCCTCATAAGAGGGGTTTTCAAGCTTAATGTCGCGAAGCGCATAGGAAACGCCTCTTTTGGAAAGCCACGCAAGCGCCTTTTGGCAGGTGGTGCATTTGGGATAACAAAAAACCGTCATACCGTTTCTACCTTCCTTTCGCATTGCTTCCATAGCTTATATAGCTTACATAAAATACCGTTTTCCGCATTGGATTTGCTCGTAAAGCCACGCCCGTACCGCTTCCCTCTCCCCTTCGCTGTTGAGATAATGCTTTGCACCCTCAAGAAGCGTAAGGCTTGCGCCGCGGGTTTTGCAAAACGCCTCGGCGGTTTCTAACGGGGTTAATTCGTCCTGTGCACCCATCAAAACGGATGTTGGCACGCAAAGCCCGCGCACCGGATGCGCTTTTACGTAACAATAGTCTTCCCACTCTAGCGTTTCAAACTGCGTAGAAACCGTACCGTGCTCCCGCAGCGTCTCTTCCGTAAACCCGCTCCATACAAGCATGTTTTGAATCAAGCGCTCCATGTCCAAAACGGGCGAAAGCAGCAAACAGTTTTTCAGCTTCGCGTCCGCACAGCCCAAAAGGCTAAAATACGCGCCGAGGCTTACCGCATAAAGCCCCACGTTTTCCCAAGTTTGAAGCGCGTAGCGGACGGCGGTTTTCACATCCGCTGTGCCGTTTTTCGCGTTGCATAGAAGTGGCTCGTTTTTTCGCACGCCATGCGCGGGAAGATCGATGCTCAGCGTTTGAATGCCCTGCTCACTCGCAAGCTGCGCAAAGCCGCGCGCTTCTTCTTTACACCCATATTTGCCGTGTACCGCAAGATATACGCCCCTTGACGGCTCACCCCATACAAGCGCAGGCACGCGCCCGATCATCCGTTCCTCTACAACCATGCCTAGACCTTTCTCTAATACCTAGAGTGTTTGAAAGCCCAAAGAAAGTTCCCCAAAATTATAGCACGAGGCTTTGTTTTTTCATAGGCAGAGCATGGTTGCGTACCGAACATAAGAGGGAATTTTGTCCATCGAAACAGGTCGGCTTGCCCCGTCCCGCATACATGGTATCCAAAGCACATCCTACCCGGGGCGGCTCCGTACGGCACGGCTTTTAAGGAATCCCGAGCGGGCTGCACTTTTTTAAGATCAGGCTTGCCCTGCCCATGTAACCTTCGCCTTAAATAATTTGTGTTAACCAAAAAATAAATTAGGTTGCACCTATAGTAACTATATGTTATATCGTACAATTCATCAAGACAAACACAATCTATCAAATGCCTTTCTAAGGATGTTTCACAATTTGGAGGTACACAACTTGGATACGCTCATCAGGAATGCAAGCGCTATCGTCACATGTAACGCCGAGGATGCGGTTTTTCGGGATGCGGATCTTTTGATCAGCGGCGGCAAAATCGTTAGCATCGGCAAGGGACTGCCGTCCGATGGCTGCAAGGTCATCGACGCGAAGGGAAAGTTCATTTACCCGGGGCTAATCAACACCCATCACCATTTTTTCCAAACCTTCGTGCGCAACCTTGTGACGATCGACTACCCCAACATGCTCGTTGTGGAGTGGTTGGATAAAATTTATAGGATCTTCCAAAGGGTCGATTCGGATGTGATCTATTACTCGTCCCTTACCGCGATGGCGGATCTCGTCAAGCACGGTTGCACCTGCGCGTTCGACCATCAGTATTGCTATACGAAGTCAACGGGCAAATCGCCTGTGGATAGGCAAATGGAGGCAGCAAAAATGCTCGGCATCCGCTACCATGCGGGGCGCGGCACCAACACATTGCCCCGCCATGAGGGCAGCACCATGCCCGAGGATATGCTGGAGACCACAGATGAGTTTTTGAAGGACTGCGAGCGCCTCATCGGCCTCTATCACGATCCCAACCCCCTTTCCATGAGCCAAATTGTTCTGGCACCCTGCCAGCCCATCAACTGCTATCCCGAAACGTTTAAGGAATCCGTAGCTTTTGCGCGCAAGCACGGTGTGCGTATGCATACCCACCTTGGCGAGGGCGAAAATTCCATCATGCTGGAGCGCCATGGTATGCGCACCTTGCAATGGTGTGAGGAGATCGGCTTTATCGGCCCGGATGTTTGGGTGGCGCATGACTGGGAGATCATCCCCGAGGAGTACGCCGTGATGGCAAAATACCAAACCGGCATTTCCCATTGCCCCGGCCCCGCTATTTTGGGCGGGTTCCCCATCCTCAACATCAAAGAGCTGCTCGATGCGGGCATTTCCGTAAGCCTTGGCTGCGACGGTTCCGCAACAAACGACAGTTCAAGCCTTTTGGACTCGCTGCGCACCGCGTATTTGATGCAGGCCTACCACAGCAAGCAGCGCGGCGGCTCCGCCTCGGCATACGATATGCTCAAAGTGGCCACCGTGGAGGGTGCAAAAACATTGGGCAGACCCGATCTTGGGTCGCTTGAGGCCGGCAAGGCGGCGGATTTGTTCATGATCGATACGGAGGTGCTGGAGCTTACCGGCACGCTGCATGATCCCAAGCATTTGCTTGCGCGCGTGGGCGTTACAGGCCCTGTATGGCTCACGATGATCAACGGCAAGGTCGTATATGAAAACGGGCGGCTTGCAGGCGTAGATGAAAGGGAGCTTGCCCGTGCGGGTGAAGCGGTTTGCGACCGCGTCCTGCGCAGCACTTCGGATGCCTTCCATAATCTGTAAACAAGCCTTGCGTGTATTTGACTATATTTCCAATGGAACCTACTATACAATAATTCAAGGAGGAAACACACATGAAAAAGGGGTTTGCATTTTTACTTGCAACGATTCTCCTCGTCTCCGCTTTTGCCGGCTGCGCCTCGCAGCAACAAAGCAACGCCAAGCTGAAGGTCGCCCTCATTCTTTCCGGCCCCGCAAACGACCAGGGGTGGAATGCCACAGCGCTTGAAGGTCTAAAGGCCGCCGAGGCGGAGTACGGCATCGAAACGGCGTATATGGAAAATGTAGACATCGCCGCGACCGAAGCCGCATACCGCGACTATGCCGCGCAGGGCTACAACCTGATCATCGGCCATGGCTTCCAGTTTGGTGAGCCCGCCGCAAAAGTGTCCAAGGACTTCCCGAACACATTCTTCATGGCCACGGAATCGAACTCCCAGTCCGAAAACATGGCCTCGTATGTGATGAGCTGTGAGCAGGGCGCTTATTTGATGGGCATGCTGTGCGCATCCATGTCCACCACGAAGGTGATCGGCGTGGTCGGTGCTTTTGAGCAGCCGTCTATCACCAAGGAACTTGAGGCCTTCAAGGTCGGCGCAAAGGAAGTTGCCCCGGATATCAAGGTGCTTGAAATTTACGTCAACTCCTATGTAGACGCCACCCTCGGCAAGGAAGCGGCCATGAGCATGATCCGCCAAAATGCAGACGTGCTCTACCAAGTGGCAAACCAGGCGGGCACGGGCGTGATCACCGCCGCGCAGGAAAACAACATTCTCGCCTGCGGCAACTCCTACGACCAAAACTCTATCGCGCCCGACAACATTATGTGTTCTACCGTGTATAACATGCCCAAGGTCATCACCACCGCTGTGGGGCAGGTAATGGATGGCACGTTCAAGGGCGGCATCTACTACCTCGGCATGAGCGACGGCGTTGTAGACATTGCCGAGTACCATGGCTTTGCCGATAAGATTCCGCAGGATGTGCAGGATATGATCGCCGCAAAGAAAGAAGCCATCATCAACGGCGAATTTACCGTTCCCCTGATTGAAACACCCACCAAATAAGATCGCATTGAACATGAGCCAAGCGCCAAGGCTCGCGCTTGGCTCATGACAACTTTTGCAGCAGAGCGTTTACGAAGAGCCTTTGTCAAATCTTTTCTGTATGATCGCAACCTAACTTCGGGCTTTGTCTGTCCGCTAAATTTACGATAAGGGATAAACGCCATGGCTTTATTGGAAATGCGGCATATTGACAAACTGTTTTTTGGTCAATATGCAAACCAAAACGTCAACCTGCAGGTTGAAAAGGGCGAAATCCACGCGCTCCTTGGGGAAAATGGCGCAGGGAAAACCACCCTTATGAACATCCTGTACGGGATTTACAGGAAGGATGCAGGGGAAATCCTATGGAAGGGCGAGGAAGTGGACTTCCTTTCGCCAAAAGATGCAATCGAAAAAAACATCGGCATGGTACACCAGCATTTCATGCTTGTGCCTACCTTGACGGTTTCACAAAACATAACGCTTGGCCTAAAGGAAAAGGGGCATCCGTTTACGGATCGCAAAGCCTTGAACAAGCAAATCAGCGAGATATCCCAAAAATATGGCTTGCACGTGGACCCAAGCGCCATGATCTCCTCCCTCTCGGTAGGCGAACAGCAGCGCGTGGAAATCATGAAGCTGCTCTACCGCAAGGCGGAGCTGCTCATTTTAGACGAGCCGACTGCCGTGCTTACGCCGCAGGAAACGGCAGACTTCTTTTCCATACTCAAAAGGCTTAAGAAAGACGGCTGCTCGGTGATCCTCATCACGCACCGCATCCCGGAGGTTCTGGAAATTGCCGACAAGGTAACGGTGCTGCGGGACACGCGCAGCATCGTAAGCGCGTCCATCGCCGAGCTCAACGAAACGAAGCTGTCCGAGTACATGATCGGCCGCCAGCTCATGCCGCCGAGCCGTGAAAAACTCCCCCCCTGCTGTGACGAGGGCTTGATGCTCGATGATATTTCCTTGCAGGAAAAGGGTGTGCAGCGGCTTTCTAACATCAGCTTTTGCATAAGGCCGGGCTAGGTGCTTGGCATTGCGGGCGTAGACGGCAACGGCCAAAAGGCGCTTGCCGAAACCATTATGGGGATACGCCGCAATACGTCAGGCAGCATATTGCTTTGTGGCAGCTCACTGGAGGGCACGAGCATCGGTGGGCGCAAGGCTCTTGGTATGGCCTATATTTCTGACGATCGCCACCACGACGGTCTTGTTATGGACATGGACTTAACCGAAAACATGCTCCTGAAGTTTAACAGCGACAAGCGCTATGTGCACCGCGGCATCATCGACAGAAAACAGATTCAAAAAAAGGTTGAGGCAGACGCCAAGGATTATGCAATCCGCACGCCTTCAATCAATACGCCCATACGCTATCTTTCAGGCGGCAACCAGCAAAAGCTGATCCTCGCGCGAGAGCTGTCCGACAGCCCCAAGGTAATTGTCGCCTTCCAGCCCACGCGCGGGCTCGACATAGGCGCAACGGAATTCATACAGAAGCAGCTCCTTGCGCATAGGGAAGCAGGTGCCTGCATCTTGCTGATTTCCGCCGATCTTGAGGAGATACGCGCCTTGAGCGACAGGATCGCCGTAATCCACAAGGGCAGCATCATGGGCATACGAGACAACGACGATGCACTCGACATGACTCAGATCGGCCTTATGATGGCCGGAAAAAAGGCACAATGCAACGGGGAGGTGGCGGCACAATGAGCAAGCGCATGCGTGTACTGGTTTCCTATGCGTCCATCGTGGCCGCAAGCCTTGTAACGGCCGTGGCCTTGATCCTTTTGGTCGGCGGCGATGTGGGAAAGGCATTTGGAGGCTTTTTCAGCGGGATTTTAGGTTCGGCCTATTCGGTGGCGGAGGTGTTCGTAAAGGCTGCGCCGCTATTGCTTGCGGGCTTAGGCGTGGCGGTGGCCTTTAAAAGCGGCTTTACCAACATCGGCGCGGAAGGTCAGCTTTACATGGGTGCAACCGCGTTTACGGCGGTTTATGTGCTATGCCCGTCTTTGCCAAAGCTTGTACTTTTGCCCGTAGGCATACTTGTAGGGTTTTTGGCGGGCGGCCTATGGGCGCTGATACCGGGCATCCTCAAGGCGCGCTTTGGGATCTCCGAGGTCATCAATACCATCATGTTCAACTACATCGCCATAGGCATTGTGGGCATCTTGCTCCAAACAGGGCTGAAAGACCCGCAGCATTTTTTCCCCGTTTCCCCCACGCTCAGCGACGAACAAGGGCTTTCGCTTTTAATCAAAGGCACGCGGCTGCACAGCGGCATCTTAATTGCACTTGCCTGCGCGGTGCTTGTTTACTTTTTTATGTTCAAAACACCCATGGGCTTCCGTTTGCGGGCGGTGGGTATGAACCCGCGCGCCTGTAAATGCATGGGCATTTCCGTAAGCGCAAGCCTCCTCCTTTCTTCGCTTTTAAGCGGCGGGCTCGCAGGCATCGCTGGAGTGGGCGAAATCGCAGGGCTACATCACCGTTTGATCGAGGGGATTTCCCCTAGCTATGGCTATCTTGCCATCATCGTGGCGCTTTTGGGCGGTAACCATCCGCTTGGCGTAAGCATTGCGGCCATAGGCATCGCGGCGCTTCAGGTAGGTTCACTTTCCATGCAGCGTGCAGCAAACGTTCCCTCGGCCATCGCTTCCATAATTATGGGCGTGGTGGTGCTGCTGATTTTGGCACGCAAGACTCTGTTCAAAAAACTGCTGCAAGAGGAGGTATGAGCATGGAAACCGTAATTGCGACCATCACCACTTTTCTTGCGGCCTCCGTACGCATGGCCGCGCCATTGACCATTGCGGGTATCGGCGAGGCCTGCTCGGAGCGCACCGGCATCATCAACATCGGCGTAGAGGCAATTATGCTCATGGGTGCGTTCTTCGGCTTCATGGTAACGTTTTGGACGAAGAACTTCATGCTGGGCATGCTGGCAGGTGCATTTGGCGGCATGCTGGTGTCGCTTTTACACGGCGTACTGAGCATCAAATGCCGTGCCAACCAAAACATCGTCGGCCTTGCGCTGAACTTCCTTGCTCTTGGCTTAACCAGCTTTTTGTTCCTCAAGGCGTTCGGGCAATCCACCGTGCTGCCCACCTTCGCCACGGTGCCGGTTTACGAGATTCCTCTCCTATCAAAAATACCCGTGCTTGGAAAAGCGCTGTTTGCACAAAATATTTTTGTGTACATTATGTTGATTTTGGTAATCGGATTCTCCATACTGTTTTATAAGACCGAATGGGGCGTCAACATGGCAGCGGTGGGCGAACACCCGCGCGCCGCAGATACGGCAGGGCTGAACGTTTTTCGCATCCGCTATGTGGCTTGCGCCATCAACGGCCTGCTCGGCGGCCTTGCGGGCACCTATGTGACCCTCGCGCAGCTTGGCTTTTTCATGGAAGATGTGACCGCAGGTAAGGGCTATATGGCGCTCGTGGCCGTTATCTTGGGGCGGCGCAACCCGGTGGGCATACTTTTAGCCTCGCTTCTCATCGGCTTTGCGGAGGCTATGCAATTTCAATTGCAGACCATGGGTATACCCGTTCCTTCACAAGTGTTTTCCACCATCCCCTATGTGGCGGCAGTAGGTGTTCTGCTGTTCTCCATCGGCAAAAGCTACAACCCTACGGCACTGGGCGTGCCGTATGAGCGGGCAAAACGATAAAAAGGAGCCTCCCGCGTGAAAGAAACCTTAAGCATTGGCGAGTTTGCCTCTATGTTTGGCCTGAATGTGCAGACCTTGCATTATTACGATTCCAT
>JAEZGQ010000223.1 GCA_023416895.1 Bacillota bacterium
TGCTTTTGATGCTGTGCGTTGTGCTTCTCATCGTGCTCTTTCCGGGCAAAACATCCGCGCCCGCGTCTGATGTGCAGGATAGGAGTGTGAGCCTAAATGCATATACAAGCGAGGAACTGTGCTTTACAATCGGCATTCCCTCAGGGTATGAGGTGGAGACGTTTCCTGGTGAGGTAACCATCCAAAACGATACCAGCCACCTTACCATAGGCTGTTTGATGTATATCAATGATTCTGCCCTTTATTCCCTTTCGGATATAGCGGCAATACAAGAAGAGATTTTAGCCGAAGTCATCTCGGGGAGCAGCGCAAAAAGCCACCAGCTTCTTTCAGGTGAAACCACCGAGATAAACGGCGAGCCAGCCTATCTCATCCGCTATGCAGCGCAGACTCAGACGGCAAGCGGGGAGGGCATTGTGGCGATGGTTCCTTTGAAAAACGGCTTTGGCTGTTACGTACTCTCGGCGGCATGGGAGCAGGGCGATGCGACCGGCCAAGCCGAAATCGAAGCTGCCGCTGCCTCTTTTAAGTCCACAGGCATAATCACCACGAACCTCGCGCTGTTTTCGGATGAAAAACTAGGTTTCAATATGCTCTACGATACAGCGGTTGTAAAGGGCGGGTACAGCATTCAGACGGCGTCGCAGGGGTATTATGATTGTGTGTTCTTCTACCCGGTCGAGGGGAACGAGGGCGTTTTGCTAGAAGTTGAATGCGCCGCACCCTATGCCAAAGATGCTGAGGACGCGATGGCATACTTCCATGAAAAGGTTTTTGCTGAAATTGATCCAAACGCCGTAGCTAGTGAACTTTATGACATAGAGATCGGCGACACGACATTTCTCCTACGCGAATATGCGGTGGAGGTATACGGCTTCGAACTCACGGTCGGATACTGCGCGGTGGATATGGGCGGAACGTGTTACGCGATGTGCGCCGTTACGGATGCGGAAAACCGGGAAGCCATCCTTCAAATGCTACAGCTCGCCACGCATACGCTTAGACCCTTATAAATAGAACGGCGCGTATCCCCTTATATCATCCCGACAGGTTTGCAGTCTTTAAAGTGGAGGGTGTTGCCTTTTTCTACCAAGGTCTGGATAAAGAAGAAGGGTTGCATATTTCACTCCGAGGCTCGTGGTAACATGCTACCGCAAGTTTTTTTAGGGCTTGAAAATCATGCAAAGAAAAAGAAGCCCGCTAAAACCTTTGGTTTTAGCGGGCTTTTGGCGTAGAACCGGCACAGCACAGCCGGTATCCTACACAAAATCAGTCGTTTTCAGCAGCTCCGCAAAAGCGAAAACCGAACACGGCCATTCGATTTGTGAACCAAATTCGCCTCTTACCGCAGCGGGGGCCATGCGGGGTCGAGATTGATCATACGGTCGTCCGTTTCGTGCGGTAGCACACCGCGGCGGCGCAAAAAATCCACGAAGAACGCGTGCGTGCGCACATGCGTGTTTTCCCATGCGACCTGCTCCGTAATTTCGCGGTAATTGTTGCCGCCTGTAGCGATATAATCGGTCGTAGCGACACGAATGCGATCATCCTTTTGAATGGGCGTGCCGTCTTCGCGAGCGAGAGAGAGGACGCGCGAGCCCTCCGGCTGCCGCGTATCAACGATTACCCGCAGCCCAGTAAACTGGAGCGTACCGTTGAGCGCCCAGTGCGCTTTCGTATAAGTCCGCTCAAAAAGCGCCGTTAGCTGTTCCCCGGTCATTTCCCCTGCAAAAATGTCCTCGTCAAAGCACATCACATGCATCACCATTTCCGCTGTGACGATGCCCGCCGGCATGTACCCAAAAAGGCTTGTCGCGTTGAAGATGCCAACAGGGGCTTTAGCGGCCTCGCGCAGGCCGTCGGTGTAAAAGTTGCCGAGTGCGCACATGCCGTCCTTATCCGCCGCTAGGCGAATGGGAAGCTTTGCAAGGGGCTCATCAAGGACGGGGCGGTAGGGCGCCATCGCTACATCTACCGCATCCTGCACGGTGGGGTCGGGAGCAATCCATTCCGTGTCGTCGCACATCATGTCATAGAGGCGCACGGTGCGTTCCGTAACGCGTTTGTTTTCATCGAGCGTCAAGCGGATATGCGCGATCTGCCCCGCGGAAAAACCCGCCTTTGCAAACACGGTTGTTCCACGAACGCACGCGATGCTGCCGGGGTTATGCCCGCCAATCATCACCTCGACGGGCGGTATCGCATCCGCTGTTACAAACAGCTCACCCGTGCAGTCGCCTTCTTTTGAAACGCTGCCCGGCAAATGGCTGAGCACCACTACGACATCCGCTCCTTCGTTCCGCATTTGAGGAATGATGCTGTTGAGTACCTCGGCGGGCGGTACAACGGTAAACCCGCAAAAACTCTCAGGCTTGAGCATGAACGGCGTATACGCCGTCGTCACGCCGACGATGCCGATTTTAACGCCGCCGCGCGCAAGTATGATATAAGGCTTTGCGGGGGCAGCTGGCTGGTGTGTGCTTTCGTCTATAATGTTGGCGCACAAAATGGGGAAGGAGGCCCGCGCAAGAACCTTGCGCATGGTTTGCCCGCCGTTATCGAATTCGTGGTTGCCAAGCGTCATCGCGTCAACGCCGAGCAGGTTGAGGATGTCAATGACTGGCTCGCCGTCGGTGAGGTTGCAAATCGGCGCTCCGCAAAGCACGTCTCCCGCATCGAGAAAAAGTGTTCCCGTTGGGTTTTGCTCCCGTATGTGCCTCAAAAGCCCTGCGACCTTCGCGGCACCGGGGCAATGGTAGGTTTGTTCGATTGCTCCGGCAAAGTCGGTCTGGTTAACAATGTCGAGTATCATAGGCTCTCCCCTCGGGCGTTAAAAAGGCGAATTGTCGTTTTCGGGCCGGCCGATTTCGTGCATGCGCTGCTCGGGCGAAACGGAGAGTTTTCCGAGCTTGCGTACATGCGCAAAAATCGCCTCATACATGTGCACGGGAAGCTGCTCCCACTGGAGCGCGTTTGCAATTTGCCCCGTATCGTTACCGCCCGAAGCCATGTACTCCGAGGTTGCAACCGTGTAGGTCTTTTCCCGTTCTAACGGCGTGCCGTCCGGCAGTGTAATTTTTCGTATTTTCGAAAAGGCTGGCTTCGTGTGGTCAGCATATACCACAAGGCCGGAATACATAAGCCCTGCATTGTTGCCGAAGCGTTCGGGCACATAAACGAGCTCAAACAGCTCGTAGAGCTGTGCCCCGGTGATCTTTGCGCACAAAATCGGGTCGTCAAAACCCATCACAGAGCTCATATCCTCCGCGGTAACGGGGCCCGGCTCAATGCGGCCGCCTGCGCTTGTGGCGTTCATATAAGCAAAATCTGTTTCCGCTGCGCTGCGCACGCAGTCCGCAAGCAGGTTGCCAAGCTTCGTTTCCGCGCTCAGGCGGATGGTCCACGTTTCGTCGGTGGTAGCAAGCACATCCTCAAAAAAGCCGGAAAATGGCGCCGTGACCTGCTTCTCATATTGTTCGTAGGCGGCAACGGGTGCTGCCTTTCCATCGTTTTGCAGCACGCTGTACGACCGTTCAACGATGCTGCGGGTATCAGGGTCAAACAAGAGCCGCGTATGGCAAAGACTGTGGCCTCCAAAGCCGCCCTTGAGCACAACCGTGTTGCCCACAAGCCCCGCGTAATCACCCGGAATATGGCCGCCGATGCACACGTCTACCTCGGGAATTTCCTGCAAAAGCTCAGCCAGTTCGCCGCTGATGCCACCATTCGCTTCGATGTAGAAAGGAATGTGCGCAAGCAACACAACAACCTCCGCGCCCGCCTGCCGCATCTCAGGGATATAAGTCCTGCACGCCTGCGCGCAGGAGCGTACCTCGTAGGGGACAAAGGATGAAGCGGTGACCATGTAGGGCGTATATTCGGTAGTCACCCCGACCACGCCGATTTTCACGCCCGCTTTTTCTAATATGACATAGGGCTTCGTGTCGGGGATCAACTCCCCGGTATCCCGCTCTACGATGTTAGCACAGAGGATAGGGAAGTCCGCAAGGGCGATGCAATCGTTCAAAAATGTTCGCCCGCGGTCGAATTCGTGATTGCCGAGCGTAAGCGCGTCGGCCTTAAGAAGCGACACGGCCTTTACACAGGGCGCGCCGCCCCAAAACGTGGTGGAGAACGCGTCGCCCGCATCAAGTAGCAGCGTGCCGGCGGGGTTTTCCCGCCGTACGGCTTCAATCATCGCACCAAACGATGCGAAACCCCGATTACGGCGGGAGCGCTTCATTCTACCCGAAAAGTCGGCATGCGCCAGAATGTCGATGGGAATCAGTCGTTTCATGCGCTTATCCTTTCAGCCCGCCGCGCGATACGCCGGTGACGATCTGCTTGCGAAATAAGAGGAACAGAATGATCATGGGCACCACGACGATCGTTGCAGCCGCCATCAGCCGCTCGTAGCGAATGCCGCTCGAGGTCATGAAAGCATAAAGACCAAACGGCAGCGTGCGCGATTCAGGCGTATTGGTGACGAGCACCGTCCAAAGGAACGCATTCCAGCAGGTGATCGCGTTAAGAAGGCCAATCGTTGCAAGCGCTGGCTTTGCGATGGGAATCATGATGCGAAACAGGTAGCGCCAGTTGGAGGCACCATCCACACGCGCCGAATAATACAGGCTATCCGGTATGGAGAGGAAGAAGTTTCGCAAAATGTAGGTGTAGAAAATGCTCGACGTAAACGGGATGATGAGCGCAAGCAAATTGTCGGTCAGTTTCCAGTCCACAATGGTTTGATAATTGGTGATCACGAGCATTTCAAACGGTATCATCATCAGCGAGAGCAGCAGCGAGAAAAGAAGGTCGCGCCCGGGGAACTTGAGGCGAGAGAACGCAAACGCCGCAAGCACGGTTGTAAACATCGTGCAGGCGACGCAGGCGACCGTGACGATGACGGAGTTTAGAAAATACCGCGCAAAGGGCGCTTTTTCGAAGGCGTATTTGTAGTTTTCCAGCGTAGGGCTAGCGGGGAGCACCGTGGGCGGTGTGGTATTCACCTCCGCGGCGGTTTTCAGGGAGGAGAGTATCATCCATACGAACGGCAGTACCATGACCGCCGCGCCGATGGCGAGGATCGCGTAAAGGATGGTTCGCTTGGTTATTCTCATTGTTTTCATAGCTCAATAATGCTTCCATTTCCGCTGAATGAACAGCTGAATCATCGTCAGCGCCAAAACGATCACGAATAGGATCACCGCGCTAGCCGCAGCTCTGCCGAGCTTCCATTGGACAAAGAATGCGTCGTAGAGATAATATACGACCGTATAGAGTGAGTAAGCCGAACCGGGATTTCCGTTAAACAGCGGGAAGAGCTCCGAAAACACCTTGGAGGCGGAAATCATATTGATGATCAGGGTCAGCCCGATGGTCGGAGCAAGAAGGGGCAGCGTGATGCGCCGAAAAATGCGACCGCCCTTCGCACCGTCGGCGCGTGCAGCCGTATAATACTGCGGGTTGACATTTTGGAAACCGGCAAGCAGCAAAATCGTGGTGAACGGGATCATGCTCCATACGCCGTAGATACAGAGCGCCGCGAGGTTGTAGGCTGGGTTGTTCAACCAGTTGACCGGGTCGATTTGAAAAAGGGAAAGGAAATAGTTGATCAGACCATAGTCATAGTTAAACAGCCATTTCCAAACGAGGCCGATGGCTGTGATGGAGGTGACCATCGGCAGAAAGTAACAGGTTTGGAAAAACCCCTTGAGCCGTATGTCGTTGTTGAGAAGCGTTGCGATCAAAAGCGAGAGCGCCGTTGCAACCGGCACGACGATTACCGCGTATAGGGCGGTGTTCTTGAGGCCGTTGAGAAAGTTTGGGTCACGGATGACCGCTTCATAGTTTGCAAAACCGAACCCGCTGAACGCGCCTGTGAGAACCTTGTAACCCTCTTTAAAAGAGATAAGGAACACGTTGACGAACGGGTAGATAGAAAAGAGAATCAGCCCGATCAAAAACGGCGCGAGAAAGGCCGCAGGCACGAGGAAGGTTTTAACCGTAAGCTTTTCACCATCCCGGCAGGTTTTTGAGAACAGCCTCTTCATGACAATCTCTCCCCCGTTTGCGCATCGAACAAAAACACACCGCGGCGCTTAAAGCTGAGCTGGATCTTCTCACCGATGGAAAGCGGATAATCGCCGCTGATGAAGCCGCGGCATTGCTGGCCCTCAATTTCAAGCAGCGAGAGCTCATCCTTGTTGATCCAATAGCGCTCAAGTACACGCGCCTGAAGGGAATCCCCCTGTGCGGGAACTACGATGCTCTCCGCACGCACGGCGAGAATCGCCTCTGTGCCGTTTGCGACTTCACGGCGCAGCGGCAACGAAACGCGTACCTCCGAACCCTCGAAACGGAATACGCCGTTCTCGATGGTTCCGCGAAGCCTGTTGATGGGTGGTGCACCAAGAAAATCCGCCGTAAAGAAGTTGACGGGTTCATCATAGAGCTGGCGCGGGGAATCCTGCTGCTGCAAAACGCCGAGCTTGAGCAAAACGACCTGGTCGGCGATGGAGGAGGCTTCCTCTTGGTCATGCGTAACAAATACGGTTGTTACCTTCGAGGCGCGCTGGATGCGCAAAATCTCTTCGCGCATTTCTACACGCAGCTTCGCGTCGAGGTTGGAGAGCGGCTCGTCGAGCAAAAGAAGCGCAGGCTCTTTCGCCAAAGCGCGCGCGATGGCCACACGCTGCTGCTGCCCGCCTGAGAGCTGGCTGGGTTTGCGGTCGAGAAACTCCGAAATGCGCACAAGCTCGGCAAGCTCACCGGCGCGCTCAAAGCGCTGTTTTTTTTGCATGCGCTTGATCTCCAGCGGGAAGCAAATGTTCTCCCGAACCGTCATGTGCGGATAAAGTGCGTAGTTTTGAAATACAAGCCCAACATTGCGCTTCTCGGGGGGGAGATCAGTAACATCACGATCTTCAAAGAAAATGCGACCGCCGCTGACGGGGAGAATGCCGGAAAGCATGTTCAAAATGGTTGATTTGCCGCAACCTGAAGGGCCAAGCAACGCAATGAGCTTGCCGCTTTCGATCACGGCAGAAAGGTCGTTGACCGCAACCGCATCGCCGAATTTCTTTGTAACATGTTCTAGTGTAATTTTCATAGAATCACCTCAGTATTTCTTCGATCACGGTTCCGTCCGTATCGGGCATAGAAAAGCCCAGCATGCGCGCCATGGTAGGTGCCTCATCAACCATCGAGCGCCGCGCTACCATAACGCCCGGCCGTACATTGGGCCCGGCAGCGAGAAACGTCGTAACTTCCTCGCGCGTAGGGCTACCGCCGTGCGTGGCGGCGCCGATCTTATGGTTGCCGGGAATCTTGCTGCCGTAAACATCCGGCAGGTCGAAACGCTCACCAAAGGAAATCGGCAGCCGGCTTTCGATGATGAAGTCGAAGGGTCCATCCACATGGAAAGCTGCCTTTGCTTCCTCGCGATCCATCACATAGGAAAGCTGTATACGCGGGTCATCCTTAAGGGTCTCTAGGTACGCACGCACGCGCGCTTTCATTGCCGTATCATCCGGGTTGCCGAGCTCTATATAAGCCGCAAGACCCGTGGAGTGGAGAAGTGCGTCAAATGACTCAAGCATGCCGTCCTTGCTGACACGGATGAAGCCGTTTTCGCGCAGCAGTACATTGAGGTGCAAAACCTCTTCGATGTCGGTCTGGCCATGGTCGCCGAGGATGACGATGTTGGTTTCTGCGAGGGTGCCCTTGCGGCGCAGGGCCTCAACGATACTGCCGAACTCCTCATCGTGCTTGCGAAGCTGGTTTGCCACGGGCTCGTTATGCACGCCGAACTGGTGACGGCTGCCGTCGAGGTCGCACATTTTCACAAGCATCACATCCGGCTGCTCCCTATCTTCAAGGATATCGAGCGCGAGTGCCATGGTCAAGAGGTCAAGGCTCCGGTCGGGCCCCTTGATGTAGCGACCATGCTTGTAGAAATAGCGGTCTATAAGTTCTTGTGATGCCGTACCCTCGAGCCATTTCTCCGGCTCCCAGCCAACATAGCTATACGGCACGATCATGGGCATGTTCAGGTCATAATCTGCTCCGCCGGTAACCGGCCAAGAGAGCGAACAGGTTGTAAGTCCATGCTCGCGCGCGCGGTCAAGAAGCGTCGGCACGCGCACATCTTCCTTCATGCAATGCCACGGCCCTTTAAAGTGCCCGCCGCGCCTCATGATCTCGTTGTTGGAAATACCGTGGCGGTCCACATAACACCCGGTGATGATCGAGGTGTGGCAGCAATAGGTCAGCGCCGGCCACACGGGCTCAATGCGCTCTACAATGGCTGCTTCTTTTAAATACGGCCCGAAATGCGGTAGTTCGCGCATTGCCGCAACATCGCTTGCGCATAGCGCATCAATACAAAAAACAAGTAATTTGCTCATTTTGCCTCCAGTTCATCCAAGGGGGAAAACACATGGTTTTTGAGGGTATATTCGCGATACATCTGCGGCAGCAACTGCACGCCGTCCTTGGGGAGGAGGCGCTCAGGATTGTAAGAATGGCAGGGGATCAATACCTTGGGATTGACGGTATCCACAAAGTATTTAACCTGCTGCGGGTAGCCATGTCCAAAATAGTTCTCGCAAAAACAGGTCATGTAGGCAAACCCTGTTTTGTCGATGATCCTGCGCATGTTCCCATACGCGGGGTCGAACGAGCCGATGGGAAGGCCGTCCGCATGCAGGTAAACGCCTTGCGTGTTGGGCAGGCTGAACAGCTCCATAATATGCTCGTAACTGTTTTGCACCATATAGCCGCGCGGGTTCTTGCAGATATCTTCGAGCGTCACCACCGTGCAATGGTCGAGAAGCTCGCGCATCCATGGTACGCTTTGCATATCCTCATAGCGCGGTGAGTCAGGGATGTAAACGCAGGGTTCTATGCGGAAAAACTTATAAACGATATAGGCGGCATCCGGTTCGAACGCGCATACACGGCCCGTCTCTTCTGCCCACGCGAGGAACTGCGCCGCATCGTCCATCTCTCGCTGGTAGTAGTTAAATACGCAAAGCCCGGGAAGGTCCTTGAGCCGGGCGAACAAGCTCTCATAATATTCCCGCTCCGAAAGCATGCCTTGGGGGATAGCGGGGTTGGGTAAAATATCTTTTGCGTCAAGCGAGGGAACCATAAGCGAAAGGACGTTGTCCATAAAAGAAGTGCTATCGCACAGCAGAACGTCTACGCCGCGTTCGCGCAAAAGCTCCATCTGGCGGATGGTTTTATCCGCCTGCGTGCCATGCAGGCAAAGGTCGCCCGTCCAATGGATTGTGCCATCGGGCGTGGTGATCAAAAATGCGAAATCATAATAGCTGGTATCCCGGCAGAGGATGGGGAGCACCTCGATGGCGCCCACATGTACCGGTTCAAAGGGGGTGATATCACAATAGTCGCGCGCGAGCGTTTCCACGCCGCGCCCCGTTTCCTCAAGCGCACGCTCAATGATCTGCGCGTTGCGGTGAAGGTAAACAGGTACCTCGGGCGCAATCGTGCCCATGAGGGCCATATGGTCCAAATGCAGATGGGTGATGAACACGGCGGTGTTCATATCGGATTCTTCCGCGCTCACAAGCTCCATGTCGCCAAGGTCCTCGCGGCGATAGATGCCATCGATGCGCGGGAGCAGGCCAACGGCAAGTTTGTCGCGCACCCAGTTCTTCCGGCGCGGCTCCACCTTTCCGTCGAATACGGCGGTCGAAGGGTCATAGGCCGAGCCGAACTCAAAGATCACGCGGTCTTTACCGTAGGTGACGGCGGCATTGACACCGCCGATTGTGCGTAAGCCTGAATACATTACAAACTTCGTAACCGGGCTATTCATTGCTGTCTTCATCCTTTTGAAAAGACGGCCACAGGGTTAGTCGCCCTGCGGCCGTCGTCATGTATTTAGTTGTCGTTGAGCGCAGCGTCGCAGGCCGCTATGAAGTTGTCAAACGCGCTCTCGGCGTCGCTCAGACCAAGCGCGACAGACTGAACCATCTTGTCGATCTCGGTGCGGACAACAGCCGAACCGGGAACGCTGGGAAGGTAGCCGATGTAATCGTATTCCGCGATCAGCGCCTTGGCGGCGATGTTGGTTTCGGCATAGGCCGCATAAGCCGGATCCGTAATGGCTTCTTTACGTGCGGGTGCGCTGCCAAAGGCGGTGGCCCATTCGATGAGCGTATCCTTCTGGGTCATGTACTTGAGGAAGGAGAGCACGCCACGGGCATGCGCTTCATCCTGGGAGAAGCAAACATAGGTGGTGCCCCAGCTGGAAATGTACTTGTTGGGGCCTTCCTGCGGGATGGGGCAGACGGCGACTTCGAAGTGGCCTTCGCCTTCGGGGATGGCAGCATAAACATAGTCAATACCCGCTGCCGCGCCGACGTACATACCTACGGCCTGGCTGCCGAAGGGGTTGGAGAAGTAGTAATCCTCGCCGACGAGGCGGAAGTAGCCCTCTTTTACGCCGTTGGCAAACCAGTTGAGCTTTTCGATGGCGATGTCGCGGTCGATGGCCATCTTGTTGTTTTCAACGTCAATATAGCTGCTGCCGGCCTGTGTGATCCAACCCTGGTACGAGTCGGTGATAGAGTCGGTACCAAAGCCTGCGATTCCGTAGTTCTCGTAAATCGCCTTGGCGCACGCTTCAAGTTCCGCCCAGGTTTTGGGCTCGCTCAAACCAAGCGCATCAAACATGGTCTTGTTGTAATACAGCACCTCGCTGCCATAAAGAACGGGGATGAGGTACACGGACTCGTCGCCCCACTGGGTAATTTCCGAGTAAAGGCCGGATGCGGTCTGTTCCTTAAGGTCGGGGATGCCGATTTCAGGATCGTTGACAAGCGTGGTCATATCATAAAGATAGCCATCGGTCATGTAGTTGATCGCGTCGGAGGGGAACATCGTGGCAAAATCCGGACCGGTGCCGGTGCTAACGGCTTGGAGAAGCTTGGCCGCCCACTCGCTGTAAGGCTGCTGCTCGGCAGCGACGATATACTGCGTCTGCGAAGCGTTGAAGTCTGCGATGATCGCGTCAAGCGCTGCCTGATGGTGATCCGTCAATGTGTGCCACAGAACGATTTCAAGGGGTTCTGCAGGCGTCGTCTCTTCCGGCTGCTGGGCGCTCGGAGCGGCAGAGCCAGCAGGGGCGGGGTTGGGTTCGGTACCGCCATTGGGGGTGCTGCACGCGGTCAGGAACGAACCGATCAAAAGAATGGACAGTACGATGGAGATGAGTTTCTTCATGTGTTTTGTGTCTTTCCTTTCTTAGATTGCTTATCGTTCGAATGATGAAGCAGAGCTTCCTTGAAGTTTACGGCGGAGCATTTCCTCCAGATATTCGGCAAGCTCCTCCGGTGTGCGTACGGATGCATCGCACGCAGGTTTATGAATGTTGGGGAAAGGGTTGATCCACAGTGACCGGCAGCCAAGCTGCTGCAATGGAATCAGGTCATTGAACGCATGATCACCAATGGTCAAGACGCTTTGCGGTCTTTCCAACAGCGTCGCATCCTGCGCATACAACGCGTTGATCATGCCGCCCGGTTTGTTCGCGGAAAATACGGCCTTTTCAAACGTATTCGAATAGCCAAGCTGCTCTAAAAACGCAATCGCAGTACTCTCATAGGAGTTGCTCAAGAGAATGGTGTCAAAGTTGCCACCGAGCGAGCGAATGGCATCGCGCAGCCGAACGCTTCCCGTCATACCGTCTGCGCTCATTTTTTCCCGCGTGCGACGGTAGACGGTATCGATGCGGTCTCCGTCGAGCAGACCCAGTGATTTGCCAATTAGCGTCACCACCGCCCAAGCATCGCCGGTATAAATGCAGTCACTGCGCAAAAGCGCTTCCTCGTAGGGAAAGTCAGGCAGGCGCGCAGCTTCAAGCGCACGGAAAAACATTTCGGGCGTGGACGCCTCAATGCGGGTATCCCCATAAAACGCGTTCATTTGAAGGTGCTCGCCGCAAAACACGGCATCGGCATAGCGAATTAGCTCGTCCGCCCAAGAGGCTTTGTCCGTTCCCTCCACCAAGAATCGCAGGTAATCGCGGTGAAATACGGTGTTTTGATAGATCGTTCCATCCAGGTCAAAAACAAGGGTTTTGATCTCGTTCTTCATCCTTTGCTCCATGGGCAACAATAAAATACGGCATGCTACCCACAAACATTGTAGCATGCCGTTTTCGAAAAAATTGTCACTTTTGCGTGTACTTTTTTATTTCGGTTGATAGGCACATGCGGCACGAGTGCCGTAAACCCATTATTCCTCTCTGAAGTAGAGCCCCAGCATTTCATCAAAGGCCAAAATAACCTTGCCGAAGAACGAATTGGGCACCGTGGGAATCAGCGCTTCCCGCGTGCCGTTTACCACAAAAGTAAGGTCCGACATGCTTGCGAGGGT
>JAEZGQ010000005.1 GCA_023416895.1 Bacillota bacterium
TTGAGGCAGTCGAGAAGTTTGTGGGTAAAGAGCACACCCGCAAGCAGGTTGAGCGCAAATTGCTGCTCGTAGCCCTCGGCGGTGGTGGTATAAACGCTTCGCACGCCGCCTGCGTTGTTAACGAGCACCTCAAGCCTGCCCCCGCATGTTTCATAAAGGTAGGCACTCACCTTGTCGGTCGCTTTTAGGACCTCGCTTTGGTGAATGAGGTCTGCCGCAAAATATTCCGTTTGCGCGCCCGGGATAAGCGCTTGGAGCTCCTGGTGTGCGCGCTCGCAGCTTCGCTCGTCGCGTCCAATGCCGATCACGCGCCATCCAAGCGATGCAAATGCCTTTGCGGTTGCAAAACCGATGCCGGATGTGGCTCCCGTGATAACAGCCGTTTTCATGGCTGCGCCTCCTTTTGCCAAGTTTCATAAATGTGCCGGGGGACACTTAGGGTGATGTTCATCGCGTAGGGCTGCGGGAAAAAACCTAAAAAATCCATAGGGAAGGGGAGTTCCGTTAAGGTAAGCACGCCGTCTTTTATTTCAAGGCGTACCTGCTCCGCCGCGTGAAAATCCTCCCCGCGCCAGGCGTAAACATCTACCTTTGCTTCGGTTTCACCCTCGTCGTTTGGCTCAACCGCGACGGAGGCGAGGGATGTATTGAACGCGATTTTCTCATATTGCGCGTCAGCAAGCGCAACGGTTTCGTGTGATTCATGGTGGTATACGGTGCCTGTCAGCACGAGCGCGCCCGCCATCGCTGCGGTAAGTGCAAAGTTTATCAAAAACAGGAGCAAAAAGAATTTTGTACGCTTACGCATGAGCGTTGCCTCCATCTTTTGCGTTTTTCATCATGCGCTGTGCAAACAGCGGCATCTTGCCTACGGTGTTTTTAAAAAACGCCGCGCCGCCGCTAAGCGTAAGCGCGCCAGCGCTCACAAAAAGAAGCATGGCAAAAAGATAGAATGCGAAATAGATCCACATGCCCTTGATCGCCGAAGCGGCACCAAGTGCCATAAACCCTACGGCGGTAAGAAGAAGCACTACCGCGCCAGCGTAGATAAGCGCCGTTAACACGAGGCTTAAAAAGTAAGCTGCGGCCACCATAAGTCCGCCGCCAAGCTTAAAACGCAGCACGGCAAACACCATCGAAAGCGTGTTTTTTAGGCTGGCGCGCTGGTGCGCGCGCCTTACGGCCTCGTCGGCAAAGTAAAGCTTCGCGATGCGCTTTGGGTCACCCAACGCGGCTGCAATGAATGCTTCGGACTTTCCCTCCGCAAGCCCCACGTCAAAATGCTCTGAGAAATCGCCCAAAATTTCGGTTTTGAACTCCTGCGGCAATGTGCCAAGCGCTTCCGCAAGCGTTTCTAAAAATTCATGCCTCGTCATCGATAACAAGCCCTCCCACGCTTTGTACAAAGCTGAGCCACTCCTCACGCAGCTCCCGTTCGCGCTTAAGCCCCGCTGCCGTAATGCGGTAATACTTGCGCGGGGGGCCGCCTGAGGCATCCGACATATAGGTTTCGCAGAGCTTATCCTCCTTGAGCTTACGAAGAAGCGGGTAAACTGTGCCCTCCGCGGGCTCAATGGAAGCGCTTAGCCGTTCGGCCAACTCATACCCATACGCATCTCCCTTTTTTAAAAGAGAGAGCACGCAAAGCTCCAATACGCCTTTTTTAAACTGCGCGTTCATAAAACTCCTTATTGAACGATGCTCACTACTAAACATTATTCAGTAGTGAGCATAATATAGCATGATCCGTTCGCGAATGCAAGAGGGCCAAAAAAATTTTTATCGCCATGCCGTTGGCAGTTCGAACGGCGCGGTGGTATGATACAAAAAAGAAATTGGAACGACCGATGGAGGCAGTATGGCGCTTCGGCTTGTGATGGACGACAGGGCATATATGGAGCTTGCGCTCATTGAGGCAAAAAAGGCCGCCGCGCTCGACGAAGTGCCGGTTGGCGCTATCGTTGTGCGAAACGGCGCTGTGATCGCTTCGGCGCACAACGAGGTGGAGGCCCGAAACGACGCCACCTCGCACGCGGAAATCCTCGCGCTAAGGCGCGCTTCCGAAACGGTAGGGGATTGGCGGCTTAGTGACTGCACGCTTTATGTAACGCTCGAACCCTGCTGCATGTGTGCGGGAGCCATGGTAAACGCGAGGCTCAAGCGCGTGGTGTTCGGCGCGTTCGACGAAGCGTTCGGATGCTGCGTAAGCGCGCTCGAGCTTACCAACAACGTGCTTTCGCATACCGTGGAAACGGTGGGCGGCGTTTGTGAAGCGGAATGCGCCGCGGTTTTGAGCGCATATTTTAAGAAAAAGCGTTGACATTAGAAAATGTAAAAACGGTGCACATATGAATAATCAAACAATATATTATTTATGATATATAACGGTTGACGCAGGGCGAGCCAAACCCTATAATAAACCTTATTTTATTTGCAATCCTTTTTAAATTTTATAGATGGAGGAATGGGCAAACATGGAAAGCATCTTTGAACGCTTTGGCGAGCTCGTATTCAGCGATACGGTCATGAAGTCCCGTTTGCCGGACGAAACCTATCGCACGCTCAAGGACACCATTCGCTTGGGCAAGCCGCTTTCGCCCGATGTGGCAGGCGTTGTAGCGCGCGCAATGAAGGACTGGGCAATGGAAAAGGGTGTAACGCATTTTACGCACTGGTTTCAGCCGCTCACGGGCATAACGGCGGAAAAGCATGAGGCCTTCATCGGCCCTGCAAAGGACGGAACCCCCATTGCCGCGTTTTCAGGGCACGAGCTCACCATGGGTGAGCCGGATGCTTCAAGTTTCCCGTCGGGCGGGCTTCGCGCAACCTTTGAAGCGCGCGGCTATACCGCATGGGATCCTACCAGCTACGCTTTTATCAAAGATGGTACGCTCTGCATCCCAACGGTGTTTTTCTCATATTCGGGCGAAGCGCTCGACAAGAAAACACCGCTTTTGCGTTCTATGGAGCTTTTGAACCGCGAAGCGCTTCGCGTACTTGCCGCCATCGGTGAGGAGGCAAGCCATGTTACCCCAACCGCCGGCGCGGAACAGGAATATTTTTTGGTGAAGAGGTCGCTCTACGAACAAAGGCGCGACCTCGTATTTTGTTCACGTACGCTCTTTGGTGCAAAGCCACCCAAGGGTCAGGAGATGGAGGATCATTACTTCGGCGCCATCAATGCGGGCGTTGCGGATTTTATGCGCGAGCTTAATGCGGAGCTTTGGAAGCTCGGCGTGTACGCGAAAACCGAGCATAAAGAGGTTGCGCCCGGCCAATACGAGCTTGCGCCCGTATATGCAGGCACCAACACCGCCACCGATCACAACCAGCTCACCATGGAGATCATGCGAAACACCGCCCACAGGCACGGCTATGAGTGCCTGCTCCATGAAAAGCCCTTCATGCGCCTAAACGGCAGCGGCAAGCACAACAACTGGTCGCTTGCGACCGACAAGGGTACGAACCTTCTCGAGCCGGGCGAGTCCCCGCGTGACAACCTTAGGTTTCTCGTGTTTTTGTGCGCGGTGCTCAAGGCTGTGGATGAGTACCACGATCTTTTGCGCGTCTGCGTCGCAAGCGCGGGCAACGACTGCCGTCTCGGCGGGCAGGAGGCACCGCCCGCCATCGTTTCGGTGTTCTTGGGCGACGAGCTTATGGAAGTTTTGAAAGCCATCGAGGATGAGGGCAGCTACCGCTCCAACGGCGGGCGCACCATTGAAAGCGGGGCAACGGTGCTGCCGCGCTTGAGCGCGCACAACACCGACCGCAACCGTACCTCGCCGTTTGCGTTTACGGGCAACAAGTTCGAGTTTCGCATGGTGGGCTCCAGCCAGTCCATTGCCGATGCGAATACGGTGCTCAACACCATTGTCGGGCAGGCGCTTTCGGAGTTTGCCGACGAGCTTGAGAGCGCGGACGACAAAAGGGAGGCCGCTTCGCGCCTTCTTCGCCGCGAGATCGCAAAACACAAACGCATTCTTTACGATGGCAACTGCTACAGTGAGGAATGGAAAAAAGAAGCTGCCGCGCGCGGGCTTTCCATTTTGCCCACGACCGTGGAGGCACTGCCGTGCCTAATCCATAAAAAGAACGTGGAGCTTTTCACACGCCATGGTATTTATTCGGAGCGTGAGCTTCACTCCCGTTATGAAATTCAGCTTGAAAACTATGTGAAGGTTGTGAGCATTGAGGCAAAGACCATGCTTGAAATGACACACCGCGACATCCTCCCCGGCGTGATTGCCTACCAGACGGAGCTGAGCGGCGCGGCATCCAAAAAAGCGCTTCTGTTTGTTTCAAACGCCACGGAAACAGCGCTTCTCAAGCGCATGAGCACGCTTACCGATGCGCTTTACCAAAGCGCCGACGTGCTCGATAAGGAGCTCGACGCCGTGAAGGCGGAAAGCGACGCATTAAAAGCGGGTATTCTCTGCAAGGAGCGCATGATTCCCGCGATGGCGGAGCTTCGCGAACTTGCCGATAAGCTCGAGGTCGTTACCTCGCGAAAGCATTGGCCGTTCCCCACCTACGAGGAGCTGCTTTACAGCCTTTAAGAAAAGTGCAGTTTCGTAATGCCGGTTCGGATTTCTACCGAACCGGCATTTTCTTCCTATAGCAATAAATAATATACTTTTTTGTAAGCAGCTCACAGATGCTTGTTATATTGACAAAGGCGTTTTGCAAGTATATCATAAATATGTCTGAAAAAATGCAATTTCCATTGCATGCGAAAAAAATCCATAACACATACACATCTTTGCGGAGGTAAGTCATGAACGCGTATATCGAAGAAGTCCTTGCAAAAGTAAAAAAGCGCGACGCCAACGAGCCCGAATTCCTTCAGACCGTGGAAGAAGTTTTGAGCTCCCTTGAAGTTGTGGTCGACAAACATCCCGAGTATCAGAAGCTCGCCCTTCTTGAGCGCATGGTAGAGCCGGAACGCGTCATCGAGTTCCGCGTCACCTGGGTGGACGACGCCGGTCAGGCGCACGTCAACAGGGGTTACCGCGTACAGTTCAACAGCGCCATCGGGCCTTACAAGGGCGGCTTGCGCTTTGCTTCGCATGTGAATCTGAGCGTCATGAAGTTCCTTGGCTTTGAGCAGACATTTAAAAACAGCCTTACCTCGCTTCCCATCGGCGGCGGCAAGGGCGGTTCCGATTTTGATCCCAACGGCAAGAGCGACGCGGAAATCATGCGTTTCTGCCAGGCTTTCATGACCGAGCTCCAGCGCCACATCGGCCCCGATGTGGACGTGCCCGCCGGCGACATCGGCGTGGGCGGCCGCGAAATCGGCTACCTGTTTGGCCAGTACAAGCGCATTCGTGGCGCGTATGAAAACGGCGTGCTTACCGGCAAGGGCCTTTCCTACGGCGGCAGCCTCATTCGCCCCGAAGCCACCGGTTTTGGTGCGGTGTACTATGTAGACGAAGTGTTCAAGCACGAAAAGGATACCATCAAGGGCAAGACCTTTGCGATCTCGGGCTTCGGCAACGTGGCTTGGGGCGTAGCGATGAAGGTCGCCGAGCTTGGCGGCAAGGTCGTTACCCTTTCGGGCCCCGACGGCTACATTTACGATCCCGCTGGCGTTTGCACCAAGGAAAAGCTCGATTACATGCTCGAAATGCGCAACTCCGGCCGCAACAAGGTGCAGGATTATGCCGATAAGTTCGGTGTGGAATTCTTTAAGGGCGAAAAGCCCTGGGGCCGCAAGGTGGATGTGATCATGCCCTGCGCGCTGCAAAACGAAGTCCGCATGGAAGAAGCGCAGAAGATCGTAGCCAACGGCATCAAGTACTACATCGAAGTATCCAACATGCCCACCACCAACGACGCGCTTACCTTCCTCATGAAGAGCGGCCTCGTCGTTGCGCCGAGCAAGGCCGTCAACGCGGGCGGCGTTGCTACCTCCGCGCTCGAAATGAGCCAGAACTCCCAGCGTCTCAGCTGGACTGCCGAGGAAGTGGATGCAAGGCTCAAGGCCATTATGGTCAACATCCATAAGGCGTCCGCCGAAGCCGCTGCGGAATACGGCCTTGGCTACAACCTCGTAGCCGGCGCGAACATCGCGGGCTTCAAAAAGGTTGCTGACGCTATGATGGCGCAGGGCCTTGTTTAAGAATCGCGCACCGTATGATATAATGGGGCGAAGCCGTGGGCTTCGCCCCATTTTTTTATTCGAAAGGCATTGCTTGTGCGCTGTTGATAAAAAAAGCGCGCGCAGGGGAAACCATAAAAAAGGTTTCACACGCAAACCGCTTTCCTCTTGGTGCAGTTTGTGGTACGATAGAAACGCAAAAAAATTGAATCCCGTGATACAATATATAATTTCGGAGGTCGTATGGAACACATTCAAAAGCAGGCCATCAGCGCCATTCGCGTATTGGCGGCGGAAGCGGTACAGAAGGCGAAGAGCGGGCATCCGGGGCTTCCCATCGGCTCGGCTCCTATGGCCTATGCCCTTTTCTCTCAGATGAAGCAAAACCCCAAGAACCCGAATTTTGAAAACCGCGACAGGTTTGTGCTCAGCGCGGGTCACGCGTCGATGCTCCTTTATTCGCTTTTGCACCTTTACGGCTACGGCCTTACGATTGACGATTTGAAGAATTTCCGCCAGTGGGGCAGCCTTACCCCCGGGCACCCTGAGTTTGGCCATACTGTGGGCGTAGAGGCGACCACAGGCCCGCTCGGGCAGGGCTTCACGATGGCGGTCGGCATGGCGATGGCGGAAAAACATCTTGCAGCCACCTTCAACCGCGAAGGTTTTGAAATTGTGGACCATTACACTTACACCCTCATGGGCGACGGTTGCATGATGGAGGGCATTGCCTCCGAAGCCGCGTCGCTCGCGGGCACACTGAAGCTCAACAAATTCATCGCGCTTTATGACAGCAACCGCATCACCATCGAGGGCGATACGGACATCGCGTTCCGTGAGGACGTAGCTGCCCGTTTTGCATCCTACGGCTTTTTTGTGCAGGACGTGGCCGATGGCGAGGATATCGAAGCCATTTCCCGCGCCATTGAGGCTGCGAAGGTGCAAAAGGAAAAGCCCTCGCTCATCGTCGTGCATACGAAAATCGCGCATGGTACTGCCAAAGAGGGCAAGGCCAGCGCGCACGGCGAACCTTTGGGGGAAGACAATGTAAAGGCTTACAAAGAAGCTTTGGGTTGGAACGAGGAGCCGTTTTACGTGCCTGCGGATGTGTATAAACATTTTGCCGACATGCAGCCGCGCTTCCAAGGCTATGAAAGCGACTATAACGCCCTTCTTGCCGCTTACGAAAAGGCGTATCCGGAGCTTTATAAAATGTGGCAGGAATGGCACAGCACAAAGCTTCCCGAAGCGCTTTTGAACGACGAAAGCCTGTTTGTGGCCGAGGGTAAAAAAGCCACCCGCACTTTGGGCGGCGAAGTGCTCAACAAGCTTGCCTCGTACCTCCCGAACCTTTTTGGCGGCAGTGCCGACCTTGCTCCCTCCACGAAAACGGAGCTTAAGGGCAAGCCGTTCTTCTCGGCGGAAACGCCGGAAGGTTCCAATGTGCATTTCGGCGTGCGCGAGTTCGCTATGGCCGCCATTTGCAACGGCATTGCGCTGCACGGAGGGTTAAGGCCGTTCTGCGCGACCTTCCTCGTGTTTGCGGACTATTTGAAGGCGGCTATCCGCCTGAGCGCGCTCATGAAGCTTCCCGTGATGTACGTTCTTACGCACGATTCCATCGGCGTCGGAGAAGACGGCCCCACCCACCAGCCCGTCGAGCAGATCGCCTCTTTGCGCTTAACGCCCAACACCTTTGTGTTCCGACCTGCGGATGCAAGGGAAACTGCGGGTTCCTACCTCGCCGCGCTCAAGCTTGACGCGCCGAGCGTGATGGCGCTTACCCGCCAAGATCTGCCCCAGCTTGCGGATACGTCAAAGGATGTTTCGCGCGGTGCCTACATCCTACGCGACCCCAAGGGTACACCCGACGTGATCCTCATGGGTTCCGGTTCGGAGGTTGAACTTCTTTATAAAGCGGCCGACATTCTTTCGGTGCAAGGCTATACCGCGCGGCTCGTTTCCGTGCCGTGCATGGAGCTTTTCGACAGGCAGGACGAAGCCTATCGCGAGAGCGTGCTGCCAAAGGCCCTGCGCAAGCGCGTTGCCGTGGAGGCGGGCGCTACCGCGTGCTGGCAGAAGTATGTGGGCTTGGACGGGAAGTGCGTCGGCATCGACCGCTTCGGCGCTTCCGCACCTGCCTCTAGGGTGTTCGTCGAGTACGGCTTTACACCCGAGCATGTTGCCGAAGTTGCGCTCGAGGTCATCAAGGGCTGAACTGTTACACCAACCAAAATGAAACAATGAACAACGATGCGCCGCCTGCACATAGCAGGCGGCGCATTCCTGTCAAAAAAGTGGCTGATACCACTTTTTGAGGAGTGCAGGAATCACCTGTGCGTATCGCACGGTCGGCGCTTCCTGAGAAGAAGCCTTGCTACGCAAGGCCATTCGTCGCCACCGCGCTTAGCGTTTACGGACATTTTTTGTTTACAAAACGGAAACCGAATCTACACGGAATGTACGCTGATTTGCCATATTTCTAAGGTATCATAAAGACACAGCAAGGGAGTGATGCCATGGACGAGCACAAGAAAAGGCAGAGCCGAGAGTTGTAGTTTTCCTGATTACCTTCCCAAAACCATATGAACCCCCCAGCCAAAAAGCGCCGTGTTCTTCCGGCGCTTTTTGGTATCGTAAGGTGTACAAGCCTTGACCAAACAAAAAAGGGCGGGGAAAACCGCCCTTTCTAAATACCAATTTAGGGGAAGGCAATTTATACCTTGCCGTTGAGCCAATACACCGCAAGCGCAATGCATTCTCTCATATAGTCGTTTGGCGCAAGGTACCATACGCCTTTCGCACCGATGCCACTCGTTGTAAGGCCTATGGCTTTTGCCACAAGCGACGCGCGGTACACATGAAATTCCGTGGTGATGAATACGACTTTCGCGTTGTTGCCAAGTGCCTTTTGAATGAGCGAAAGGGAATACTGGAAGTTTTCGTATGTGCTTGTGGATGCGCTTTCAAGAAGAATCCGATCATCGTTCATCCCGCGCAATCGTAGGTATTCGCGCATGGCGGATGCTTCCGTAACGGTTTCGCCCTCACCCTGGCCTCCGCTTAAAATAAGCACCGTATCGGGGTTTTGCTGCAAATAGTCATAAGCGGCATCCAGCCGGTATTGGAGCGTTAAGGAAACGCGGTCGCCGCGAAGCCCCGCGCCGAGTACGATCACCGCATTGGCGCCCTTGGGTGCGCCTTCGTGCCCCTTTGTGTAAATGAGCGTACCCACAATGGTAAAAAACAAAATTGCCGCCGCATAGCCCACGATCAACGCCCATTTTACGACCGCTCCGAGGCGCGAAGCGTCAAACCACGCGCAAAGCGGAACAAAAAACAAGCCGAGGATAAGCAGCGGAGCGCCCATCAGCGCAGGCAGATAGGTGCCCAGATTGCCCGTTGTCAGGCTTTTGATTACGACCGTATCGAGAATCAAAACGATCCCTATGGCAAGCAACAAAAGCCTAATCATGTTCTTCCGTTTCACACGGCAGCTCCTTAATTTCCTCAACGTTCACGGCGCCCGGCGGCAGCATGTTTGCGCCATAAACGCCCACGAGTACCAATAGCGTGCCCAATCCTTGCCAAATTGAAAACGGCTCGCGCAAGATCAAAACGCCCGCAAGCACGGAAATGACCGTTGTCAGCCCTGCAAAGCTTGCCGAGCGGGTTGCTCCCAAAAGCTCAATTCCGTAGTTGCAAAGGAAAAAGCCGATGGCGCAGCAGCCGACGCCCAAGTAAAGGATGCTCCACAAAAAGCTTGTGTCATGAAACGGCAGCGTTATAAATTCGCCCACGGTGCCGTTGATACCGTGCTCCACAAAGGCTGCGCCGGTAAAAACAAGCGCGCCGAGAGCCATCATCACAAAGGTTTTTTCGGCGCTGTTGAAAGCCGCAGCACGGCGGGAGAAAATAACATAAAAGCTGTCCGAAAACATCGCCACTGCCAAAAGAGCGTAGCCGAGCGCGTTCAACGACGAGGAAAAACCCTTGATGAGCGCAATGCTCACAACGCCCACAACGGAAAGCACAATGCTTACGACCTGTCTTTTGGTGGGTGGCTCGTGAAGCAGCGGACCTGAGAACAAAAGCGTTACAATAGGGATGCACGCAAGGAGCGTGCCGCTTTCGGAGGCGGTCGTGAGCTTAATGCCCGTGGTTTCCGATGCGTAATAAAGCACCGGCTGAAATACGGCAATCAAAAGAAGCGGCCAGAGCTTTTTGCCCTTTAGGTTGATCTTGATGACTTTTGTTAAGGCAAGTACACCCATGATTGCAAACGCGATAAAAAAGCGCCACGCGAGAAGCGTGAGGGCGCTTACGCTTTCCACCGTAACCTTCACAAACAAAAAGCTAAAGCCAAATAGCACCGCGGCGAAAACTTGGCACAGCGAGCCAACAATAAGGTTTTTACGTTCTATGTTTTTCATACCACATTAGTGTAACATACCAAAGATGGGGCAACAAGTGGGGGTCAAACGTGCCCCGCTCGTAAATAATTTGTGACAAACCTATGCATGTCTGCGGAATTGTTGTAATGCGCGATTGTGCGTGATAAAATAAGCAGACGCCGATTCGGAGGGAGAACGAAATGGGTTTTATTGATATGCTGCTTGGCAGCTCCAGCGAAAGCCAAATTAAAAAATTAAGGCCGATGCTTCAAAAGGTGAATGCACTTGAAAGTTCCATACATGTGCTTTCAAATGCCGAGCTTCGCGCAAAGACCGATGAGTTCAAAAAACGCCTTCAGGAAGGCGCAAAGCTCGACGATCTTTTGCCGGAAGCCTTTGCCGTGGTGCGCGAGGCCGCGCAAAGAACCATTGGGCAAAGGCATTTTGATGTGCAGATTTTAGGCGGTATCGTGCTCCACCAAGGGCGCATTGCCGAAATGAAAACGGGCGAGGGTAAAACCATAACAGAAACTCTGCCCGCGTATTTGAATGCGCTCACCGGAAAGGGTGTGCACATCGTGACCGTAAACGATTACCTCGCCAAGCGCGATGCGCAGTGGATGGGTAAAATTTTCCGCTTTTTGGGGCTTACGGTTGGGTGCATCGTCCACGACCTCGACAACGACGAGCGCCGTGCCGCGTACAACTGCGACATCACCTACGGCACCAACAACGAGTTGGGGTTTGACTATCTGCGCGACAACATGGTCGTTTATAAAGAGCAAATGGTGCAGCGCGAGCTCAATTACGCCATTGTTGACGAGGTGGACTCCATCCTGATCGACGAGGCAAGAACGCCGCTGATTATCTCCGGCCATGGTGAAAAGTCCACCGATATGTACACCAAGGTCGATAAATTCGTGCGCAGGCTTGAGCGCGGCGCAAACATTGAAAAGCGTGGCAAAACGGAGCTGATGCTCGGCGAGGATCAGCCCGAAAGCGGCGACTACATGGTGGACATCAAGCAGCGCACCGTGCTTTTGACCCAACAAGGGATGCGCGCCGTTGAAAAACACTTTGAAATTGACGATGTATCAGCCAGCGAGAACGCGGAACTAAATCACTACATTTTGCAGTCCGTGAAGGCGCACGCGCTCTTTGCGCGCGACAAGGATTATGTGGTGCAAAACGGCGAAGTGCTCATCGTGGATGAGTTCACCGGCCGCTTGATGCTCGGCAGGCGCTACAGCGATGGGCTCCATCAGGCTCTCGAGGCGAAGGAGGGCGTTAAGGTAGAGCGCGAAAACAAAACGCTCGCCACCATCACCTTCCAAAACTATTTCCGTATGTATTCGAAGCTTGCCGGTATGACGGGTACCGCCAAAACCGAGGAAGCCGAGTTTCAGGATATTTACGACCTCGACGTTGTGGAAATTCCCACCAACAGGCCGCTTGCCAGGCAGGATAACAACGACATCGTTTACCTTACCGAAAAGGGCAAGTTCAAGGCCGTTGTAGAGGAAATTGTAAAGGTTCATGCCACGGGACAGCCCATCCTTGTGGGTACCATTTCGGTTGAAAAAAGCGAAATGCTTTCCGAAATGCTCAAGCGCCGCGGCATATCTCACGAGGTGTTGAACGCCAAGCTCCACGCCAAAGAAGCGGAAATCGTGGCGCAAGCGGGCCATTACGGCAATGTGACCATCGCCACCAACATGGCAGGGCGTGGCACGGATATTCTGCTCGGCGGCAACCCTGAGTTTTTGGCGCGCCGCGAGCTTAAACAAAACGGCATCGATGATGCGGTCATCGAGGAGGCCGTCGGCCATGCGGATACCGATGATGAGGCCGTGCTTGAAGCGCGCCGCCTTTACCGTGAGGCGTACGCGGGCTATAAAAAGAAAACCGATGAGGAGCACGACCGCGTCGTCAAGGTAGGTGGGCTTCATATCCTCGGCACGGAGCGCCACGAGGCGCGCCGCATCGATAACCAGCTGCGCGGACGCAGCGGCCGTCAGGGCGACCCGGGAAGTTCGCGCTTTTACGTTTCCATGGAAGACGAGTTGATGCAGCGCTTCGGTGGCGAGCGCCTCAAAATCATCATGGAGCGGCTTTCGCCCGATGACGATATCCCCATCGATATGGGTATCGTTTCTAAGCAGATTGAGGGCGCGCAAAAGCGCGTGGAAACCTTTAACTTTGAGATCCGCAAAAACGTTCTGCAGTATGACGACGTCATGAACAAGCAGCGCGAGCTCATCTACGGCCAGCGCAGGAGCGTTTTGATGGGCGAGGATATTTCCTCATCCATCCAAAGGATGGTCGAGGAAACCGTGAGCGGTCGCGTCTCCGTTTACTGCCCCGACCACGGCAAGACCGATGCGTGGGATTTTGGCGGACTTATCAATGAGCTTTTGCAGATCACGGGCGTTGATTTCACTGCGCGCTTTCGGGGTCTTTCCTCGCATCAGCAGGTGCTTTCCGCCGCGCTTGAGGGCGCGAGTGAAGCGTATGCCGCACGAGAGGCGGACATTGCCGCTGCGGGTGCGGATATGCGCGAGATCGAGCGCGTGGTGCTTTTGAACGCGGTTGACTCCCACTGGATGGATCACATCGACGCCATGGATCAGCTCCGTCAGGGCATTGGCCTTCAGGCAATCGGCCAAAAGGACCCTGTGGTTGCCTACCGTACGTCGGGTTTTGAAATGTTCGACGAAATGGTGCAGGGAATCCGTGAACGCACCGTGAGAAACCTCTTCCACGTTTCCGTAAAGGCTGCGCCGCAAAAACGCGAGCAGCTCGCAACGCCCATTCAAACCTCGGGCGACTCTAAGCCGCAGCCCAAGCGCGTAGGAAACAGAGTGGGCCGTAACGACCCCTGTCCCTGTGGAAGCGGAAAAAAGTATAAAAACTGCTGCGGGGCGTAACACGCTCCGCGTGCCGGCGAAGTGACGTTTCGTCACTTCGCCGAGAAGTTACAGGAAATACCTACGCCTTCGGCGAGGCCGGTATTTCCTGCAAAGAACGAAAGCCTGCGGCTTTCATCCGTTTCGGCGTACATGCCGCCGAAGCCGGAACATAAAGGTATTTTTTCTGACGCGCATGTCGTCAGAAAAAACGGATTTGTGCTTATAGGCTTTGCCGTTTTTCCTGTGGGGGGCGGTTTCATACCGCTTCAAAAAAAGAATATGTTCCCAACCGGAGGCGGAGCCTCCGAAAAAATACACAACAAAGGAAGTGAAAAAAGTGATTCAACTGGACGAAGTCAGGCAGCAGCTTGCGGCATCCATGCAAACACTCAAAGAGGCAGGTGAATCTCTTTGACCTTGCCGGATTAAGGCGGGAAAAAGAGAGCATCGAAGATCAAATGGGCACGGATGGCTTCTGGAACGACGTTGAGAACGCCAACAAGGTCAACCAGCGCATGAAGGTGGTAACAGCCAAGCTCACAAAGTACGAAAAGCTTACCCGCGCAGGCGACGATGTGCACACGCTCATCGAGCTTGCCGACGAGGCTGAAGACGTGAGCATGGTCGATGAAATTTTGGAGGAGTACAGCGCGTTTGCCGAAAAAGTGGATGCGCTTCGCCTTGAAACCCTATTAAAGGGCGACTATGACGATAAAAACGCCGTGCTCTCGCTGCATGCGGGCGCAGGCGGCACAGAGGCGCAGGACTGGGTTTCCATTCTTTACCGCATGTACACCCGTTACTGCGAAAACAAGGGCTATTCCGTAAAGGTTTTGGACCTTCTAGACGGCGACGAGGCCGGTATCAAAAGCGTTACCTTCGAGGTAGTCGGTGAAAACGCCTATGGCTATCTGAAAGCCGAAAAAGGCGTACATAGGCTCGTGCGCATATCCCCGTTCGATTCCTCCGGCAGGCGGCACACCTCGTTTGCATCGCTAGACGTTACGCCGATCTTCGACGACGACGACGAGGGCATTGAGATCAACGCCGATGACTTGCGGGTCGATACTTACCGCTCAAGCGGTGCAGGCGGCCAGCACGTCAACAAAACGAGTTCCGCAATCCGCATTACCCACCTGCCGACGAACATCGTGGTGCAGTGCCAAAACGAGCGCTCCCAGCTTCAAAACAGGGAAACCGCCATGCGCATGCTCAAGGGTAAGCTTCTGGAGCTTCAGGAGCGCGAACGCATGGAGCAAATGTCGCAGATCAAAGGCGAAATGAAAAAAATCGAGTGGGGGAGCCAAATCCGTTCCTACGTCTTTCAGCCGTATACGCTGGTGAAGGATCACCGCACCAATGTGGAAAACGGCAACATTCAAGCAGTAATGGATGGGGATTTGGACGCGTTCATCAACGCGTATCTGGTGCAGTCATGATGGAGTTTCAAAAGTTTTTCGCAAGCGACAACTGCGCAACGGTTCATCCGCGCGTGATGGAAAAGCTTGCAGAAGTAAACCGCGGTCACGCCATTTCTTACGGTGAGGACGCATACACAAAACAGGTTCTTGCTAAAATTGCCGAGTTGTTCGGCGGCTCCTGCGAGGCGCATTTCGTGTTCAACGGATCCGGCGCAAACGCAGTGTGCCTTAACGCCATGTGCCCCACATGGGGCGGCATCATCTGCACGGAGCTTGCGCACATCAACTGTGACGAAACGGGTGCGGTGGAGCACCTCACTGGCGGCAAGCTGTACGCGCTTCGCGGCAACGCGAAGAACAAGCTCACCGTTAAGGAAATGGAGCCGCTCCTTTCAAAAATCGGCAGCCAGCATGCAAGCCAGCCCAAGGTGATCTCCATCACCCAATGCACGGAAACGGGCACCGTGTATAAGCTCGATGAAATTCAAACCATTGCGGATTTTGCACACGCAAATGGAATGATGCTGCATATGGACGGCGCGCGGTT
>JAEZGQ010000062.1 GCA_023416895.1 Bacillota bacterium
CCTGCGGGTTTCCTGCAGGTCATTGTTTGCTTAAGAAGCAAAGGTTGATTTTGGAACTGGCTGAGAAGGTGTGCCGCTAAAACCGTTTTCGCATGGCACTCTTTTTTATGAGGTTTGTGCCACTTGTTTTATAAGCGAAGGCCCGCTCCCGTTAGTGGGAAGCGGGCCTTAAAAAAGGAATGCTTTTCGGGTTGCACGTCGGTGAAGATGTAACGTTTAAAAATCAGGACGTTTTGATTCTGTAAAGCGACACCGTTCTTCCCAACAGCCTCTCGCTCAAAACAAACGCATTTGGCTCAAAAATACGCTTTGAAACCAAGGGCTGTATAGATGGAAACACCCATGGCTCTTGAACGCAGCGAGACGATGGAAGCGCCATCGCGGATCAACTGCTCGATTGCGGTGCTGCATACAGCCGTGCCGCTTCCTTTTTTGCGAAAATCGGGCAGGGTTGCGACAAACTCTACCGTGCCGCTTCCGTTGTTGTTCATCGCCGCGGAGGTCGCAACAGGAATTTCTCCGCTGTACCCAAGGAAGCACACCATTTTTCCGGAAGCACACAAAGGGTAATACAATTCCGGATCAAGCAGCTTGAACCCGTGAAGCACTTCGTTTGCGATATCCGTCCAAACTTTAAAATCATCTTTGGTGGTTACCTTTTGAACAGAAATGGAGGCGGTTTTCCCTGCCGGTTTGCGGTAATCATCCGGCAGCAACGCCATGCCTAAACTTCTTTCTTCGTTCGGATCGATGATTTCAAGAGAACTCAGCAAATCACGGATGCCTTCGGGGGTGGATAGTGGCGTGATGCACCAATGTTCAGGCATGCCGTTCTCGCGATACATCTGAATGATTTGGCGGGTCTGATGCTCTGTTTTGTCTTGGAAATTCACCCTGTATACGGCTTCCGGGCCCATTGCGCCGGGCTTAGGGTTTATCCATGCGCACATTCCGTCATCATGTTTTTCCATATGTTCGGGCAGTGCCAGGGTTTCCAAGTAATATTCCATTCCATGCACAATGTGATTAACGATTTCATGGTTTTCCATAACGAGTCCCTCCTTGTCGTGCTGATGCAAACCATTCTCTGGAGGATACAAGAAATCGTATCATTTGTCCCCGCCGCTTTCGCGAAGCGGATAAAATATGTCGTAAAGCGCCAAATAGTCCGGCAAAATGGAAAGTGACGGGTTGCGAAACCAAAACGTATTGCCGTTGCACTTTTCAATCAAAACGTTATGAAGCGTATAGCTTTTGCGAAACTGGCATGCTCCGTCTTTTTCGTTGTGGCAATGGTTGCAATCGCCAAAGCCTTTCAGAAAGACGGACTTTATATGTTCCGGCGCATTTTCAAGTTTCGTGCGGTGCTTGTCGATATCCGAAAAGAACAGGCGCAGCACGATGCCGTTCTCCTGCAAATAAACCCGCGCCGTGACTTTTTTGGACTTAACGCCTACTTTGCTGTAAATGAGCATATGGTGCCCCCAACAATAACCGTTGCCGATCGCACCGCCAGCACTGTACCCCCGTGCCTCCATGGCGTCGTCAAATGCGGCGACAAACGCCTTGTTTTCTGGGTTCACATAATCAAAAGCGGGGGTTTTTTGCAGCAACGCGGCGATTTTCCGTTCCGCCATATCAATTTGCTCCCTTCATCGGTTGGCAAACGGGGCAGTAGTAAATGTTTCCGCCCAGATATGCTTCGCGCACAAGGCTGCCGCCGCAGGCGGGGCAGGGGCTTTTTAAAGTGTTGGCGGAGAGTATGGTCTTATAGCCGCCCTTGCAGCCGAACAGATCGCGTTCGGTATCGCGCCCGCCCTGCATCCGCATGGCAAACAGGGTGGCTTTGATGCTGCGGAACATGCTCTCTTTTTCCGCATCGTTTATGGTTTGCAGCTTGCGCTTGGGGTGGATTCTGGCGTTCCACAAAATATCCTGCAAAACGCCGTTACCCAAGCCCGGAATCCGCTGCTCGGTAGCGAGAAAGGCTTTGACACTCAAGGATTGTTTTGCGCCGCGCCACAACGTATCAAAATAGGCTTCGTCAAATGCTGCGGTTAGAGGGTCGGGGGACTTGTTGCACACAAATTCATCCGGCAGCCCGTTTTCCGCAAACGGAAAGCAAAACATGCAACCCCACATTTGCACCGTGCAGCTCATATGGGAAAAATCCTCAAATTCAAGCAAAAGCTGGTGCTTGGCAGGCAGCTTTTCCCCGGGTGCGTGATACTTGACGGGCGTGCTCAGCACCAGCAGCATATCTTCGCATACAATTTCGGTGTTGCCGCCGCAGGTATAGCCCGTGCCGGGGTTTGATGAAGTAACTTTTTTGCCGGATAGTTTGGTATGGTAGGCGCTTGGGTCGCCGGTATACCATGCAAATGCGTGAGGATGAGCGTTTGCCATAGCGTTTCTTACGGTTTTGCCTATCAGCGCTTGGTTGACCTGTTCCGAGAGCACATAGGTTTCGGGCAGTTCAATCATGATTCCACCTCTTATCTAGGTTTTTGCGGGGAAACCTCTTTCTGCCTTTTATCGTATCATGTGAAATCTGACAACAGCGCGTCACATTATGAATAGAGTTTTGTGACTTTATGCGATTTTTCTTGGATGATTTTCCTTATATGCGCAGGTTCCAACACCTCGGCATACTCGCCGTAGGAAAGAATTGTCCCGTACACCCATTCGTCCTCCGGCCATAGCACCGATACCACAAAACTGCCGTCCGGCTGCTTTTCTACCATATCCTCGTCAAACTCGTCATACACCCGGTAAAACATTTCCGGGGAAATCTTTAGTTTCAGTTCGACATCCAGCTTTTGGCGCTCCACAGGGCTGGGGTTTGGAGGCAGCGCAAGAACCTCTCTCGGCAGGAAATGCTCATCCGTCAGAATCAGGTTTTTCACTCTCGACAGCTTAAACAACCGTACATCCTGCCGCGTCAGGCAAAATCCCTTGACGTACCAGGATTTTGACTTGAACCAAAGCTGAATCGGTTCGATGCGGCGATGCGTTTTTTCTCCGTAGGTGCTGTAATAATCAAACCGAGCAATTCGCCGCTCCAAAATGGCGGTCTTGAACATGGCGAAGTTATCGCCGTCCTGGTAACTCCAGCCGGTGAAATCGACCTCCAGCCAATTTGCCGCGCTTTTGTTGAAGATCGTGGACAGCTTTTTAAGAACACCGTCTGTGTCCGCGGTTTTTACAATGGAAAGCCCTTTAAGGGCAGATAGAATCTCATGCTGCTCCTGTTCACTCAAAAGGGATTTGTTCAACACAAATTCTGGGAGCAGGCTGATCCCGCCGCCCTTGCCTTTTTCTGTGTATACGGGGATTCCCGCAAGGCTAAGCGCATCGACATCCCGGTAAATGGTACGCTGCGAAACGCCGAAGCGCTCCGCCAGCTCCCTTGCGGTCATGCTCTTTTTGTTCAGCAGCAGATAGATGATTTCAAACAGGCGGTTTACTTGCATGGCGGGTCAACAATCAACGGCGTTCGCCGCTCCTTTGCTTTGATGGGTAGCGTCACACGATATGGTTGCTTTGAAAAGAAAAAGCCTTGCGGTTTTGGACGCCGCGTTGATGTTAAGATACAACATTTTAGGGCTGCTTACAAGCAAAGTGCGGTGTTCTTCTGTTTTTGCCGGGCGGGAGGCGGGCATGGCTCCGGTTCTTTGGGCACTCGTTGACCCCCTTCAGATACGAAAAAGCAAGCAAGTGTGCAGGATTTGCACGGAGTGCCTTCTGTTGTTGCAGTTTCTGCAATTCTTCTGTTGATTTTTCGGAAAACCCGTGTATATTAAAGGAGGGGAGGTGCCGATATGGACTTAGGGAAAAGGTTGTTCGAGGTTCGAGAGGCCGCAAAACTATCGCGCGCACAACTGGCTGAACTCCTGAAACAAAAAGGGTTTGATGTAAAAACCTATACGATTTGCAAATGGGAAACCGGAGTGTCAAAACCCACGGTTGAATTGTTCCTTGCGATTTGCGATATTTGCAGGGTGATGGATATACGCGAAGCATTTGCAGGGAAAAGGCTCCTTCGTTTGTACGATATACCGGTGTCGGCCGGCCTTGGCAATTACCTCGACGATGGTGGATATGAGATGATCGAAGTTGAAAGCACGGTGCCGGGCTCGGCCGATTATGCGGTAAGAGTAAGCGGCAACAGTATGACGCCGCGCTTTGTAGATCAGCAAATCATCTTCATCCACGAGCAGCCAACGCTGGAGGAGGGCGGCATCGGCATTTTCCGCTTAAACAATGACACCTATTTGAAAAAGCTTGGGAAAGGGTGCCTGCTTTCCCTAAATCCCGATTATGCCCCCATACCGATTGGGGAGCATGATGATTTCGGTGTTTTTGGGAAGGTCGTCGGGTAGCTTTTTGCTTGAAGGGGTAGCATGGACGGATATCCTTCCGATAAAAAATATGAATCACTTAAAATTCCCGATCGGCGGCAGACGCAGGAAAACGGGGCTGCGCAAGCATTGCCGCAAGCAAAAGCGAACCATCGGGCTTCCCTCTCCGATGGGCTGTATTATGAGATAGAATATGGTTCAAGCAACATACCCGGCGTCGGCAAATTTGTATTGAAAGCACAAAAAATTGAACCGCCTGAAAAAGATGTGATTCGAGAGCTTTTTTACCGAATGCGGGAGATCGAGAGAGACAACCGTCCTTTTTTTTCTGCCGGTCCAAGGTTTTTCGACCAGAAGACACGGCGGGAGAGCGCGAAAGTTCTTTATAAGCAAGGTCTGTTTATGAAAGACTTTGAGGATCAATATATCGAATCCGTTCCGTTTTCCTCGTATTTTCCTACTTATCAAATGATGGGCTATGAACAGCTCCGAACGTATTTTACTTGGCGCACACAGGTGCGAAAAGGGAATGTCGCCGAAACCTCCTTATCCTACGCTTTTTTATATATGTATGAGCTGATCAACAACATCGGGGTGGACGACCCGCAGGATGGCCTTTCCAAGCTGATGTCTTTTTGGAAGTCGTTTGGTGGTTATAACAAAACCATCGACAAATATGTGCTGCGATGGCTGAAGGACTACCACATCTACTACGAACTCCCACAATCCTTCAAGGCGTTTGTCGATCAAAACGACCTTACGAAGCACTACCCTGAAACGGCAGACATGGACGATGGGTTTGACCTGTTTTGCGCCATTTCCAAATACGACATCAGAAAATCCGCCTTTTTTACGGATGGCAACGCAAAGTTGAGCATGGATTGCTTCTTTTTCGTGATCGACCGGCTCAAGCAGGTTTTTGTTGAAAACGGCATCGATTTTGAGCAATCCATATTCAACCCGGAAAGGAAATTATCCGAATGGATGCCTTTTAAGGACGCGCTTTTTTACCCTTGGATGAAGCAGCCGGACAGGCGCGTTGTGTTAAGCGATCATGAAATTTACATATGCAGCCGCAATGCATGGGCGTATGGTACGGTGCTCACCTCGCAAAGCGGCGCGCAGTTGATCGGCTATGTGATGAAGCAAATGGAAGCCGTTTTAAGGAAGGCCGTAAACTACAAGTTTAAGCTTTCAGCAAACGTAGATGCCGTTACGCACGAAGCGGTGGGGAAGTTGAATACGGCGGGGCTGTCCCTCGAAAAAATCGTAAGCGACGCAGTGCATGCGTTTTACAAGGAAGCAACGAAGACGGTCGTTCGGGTAGACCACGAGGCACTCTTTAAAATAAGGCAGGAAGCGCTTGCCACACAAGAAAAACTGATCGTGCCGGAGCAGGTTGAGCAATTGCTTCCCGTTGCGGCACCGCCTATAACGTTGCCTGCCTTTTCGGACATGCCTTCCGCGCAGCCAATCGAACCTGTAAGCGCTCCTATAGGCGATGTTTGGGAGAGCTTCATACAAGCCTTGACCGCAACCGAAATAGAGGCATTGTCCGCGGCGCTGTACGGGGAAACGGAAATCAGGAGGTTTGCCGGTGAACGCGGCATGATGCCGGAGGTTCTGGTGGAAGGGATTAACGAAAAG
>JAEZGQ010000066.1 GCA_023416895.1 Bacillota bacterium
ACCTACGATTTTATCATGCGGGAAATATGGGGGCCTTACGCGAACGAAATCGAGTCGCTGCGCGTAAACATGGCAAACATCCGCCGCAAGCTTGAAAAAAACCCGGCCGAGCCGCGCTACATTGTAACCGAAGTGGGCGTTGGTTATCGGATGGTGGACGAGTAAGCGGTGCGTTGCGCGCTTAGCGCTATTTCTATATAATTAAAAAAGACAATTGCGGCAAACAACGAAGAAAGGCGGGGCATATGAGAAAGAAGCGGATCTCTGGAGCGGTCGTTTCCGTATTTTTCATTACGCTTGCGCTGCTCTTTGGCATGTCGGCCTACATCGAGCACGGACGGCGGGCGCGCGAAGACGAGCAGCTTCGCTATGCCGCCAGCACCGTGAGCGCGCAGGTTTACGAGGTTCTTTCCGTACAGATGGGCAAAACCAAAACGCTAGAGGCCTTTCTCGTGCAGAACAACGGCGGCACGGAGGGCTTTGAGAAGGTAGCGCGGCTGCTTGCGGCCGAGCGCGTCGTGCGCAATGTTCTTTTGGCGCCGGGTGGAGTTGTGTCGGATGTTTATCCGATCAAAGGAAATGAGAGCGTGATTGGCCACAACCTGACGGGCGCGAATGCCGGCGATAAAGAAGCGCAAACCGCCATAGAGCGCGGCGCGATGATCATGGCGGGGCCTTTCAGCCTCGTGCAGGGCGGCATGGGTATTGCAGGCAGGCTTCCCGTGTACCTCAACGGGTCGTTCTGGGGGCTGGTTTCCGTTACATTGAACTATCCCGAGCTTTTTGAAGGGTTGAGTTCCGTTGATAACCTGCATGCGCAGGGCTTTGCATGCAGGGTATGGCGCATAAACCCGGACACGGGCGAGGAGCAGACGATCTTGTCAAGCGGCGACGGTATTGTAAGCCGCGGGTTCGAATACGCGTTTCCCCTTTTCAACACGGAGTGGTATGTGAGCGTGTACCCCGAAAAACCTTGGTACACGCACGTGAGCGTTCTTTTGAGCGCGGTGGTGAGCCTTGCTCTGAGCATTTTTGCCGCCGCTGGTACAGCGGCTTATGCGACCATACGCCGTATGGAGCGCGAAGCGTCCGAAAGCCGCATTGCGGCGCTGCAAAAGCAGCTTGAATACGACCGCATCAATATCCTCCTTACGCAGATCAGTTCGCACTTTTTCTACCACACCCTCAACTCCATTCAAGCGCTTATCGTGTTTGATCCGAATGCCGCCTACCGGATGACGGAGGATTTCTCACGTTTTTTGCGTTTCAAGGTGGATAGTGTCAGCGCAAAGAACGGCCTTGTGCCGTTTCGCGAGGAGATGCGCTCTGTACGCGCCTATGCGGAAATCAACCGCATCCAGCTCGACGGCAGACTTACCATGGAGTACGACGTGTTCGATGCGGATTTTCTCATACCCGTGCTCACCATACAACCCATCGTCGAAAACGCGATCATTCACGGCATCAAGCCCAAGGTCGGCGGCGGTACCGTGCGTGTCGAGCTTCGCCGCGGCGAGGGCTTTTACGAAGTCCGCGTTCGTGACGACGGCGTAGGCTTTGTGCCGGACAATGAATCCGACGTACAATCGGTCGGTATTTCCAACATCCGCACGCGCATGAGCCGGTACCCCGGGTGCACCATAGAGATAGAGAGCGAGCCGGATTGCGGAACGAGCGTGCTTCTTCGTTACGCGGATTCACTCGGAAAGGAGGACGCATGAAGACGATACTGGTTGACGACATGGCGTTGGACATGCAGCTTCTGGAGCTAAAATGCGCGGACTTGCCCGATTTTGAAATCGTCGGCAAATTCACCGATCCGGCGGAAGCCGAAGCCTATGCGCAAACCCATGAGGTGGATTTTGCGATGCTCGACATCGACATGCCGGGAATGAACGGCATTGAACTTGCCAGGCGGCTTCGTGCGCTTCGGCGGGATATCATCATCGTATTCGTCACCGCGCACCCGCGTTTTGCCGTAGAGGCTTTCCGCATGAAGGCGGATTATATGGTGTTTAAACCCTTTGACCGCGACGACATACTCGATGTGCTGGAGCGGGTGAAGCTGTTGCAGAACCGCCAGAAAAAGCGTGTGTTCTTCCATACTTTCGGCAGCTTCGAAATGCTTGTGGATGGCAAACCTGTGCGTTTTGTCTCATCCAGAGCCAAGGAACTTATGGCGCTCCTGGTGTACCACGAAGGGCGCAGCGTCGGCATCCACGATATCATTGAATGCCTTTACGAGGACAGTGAAAATAAAACTGCCGACAACACGGGTTACCGCAGAACCATCAAAGAGCTCGCTGATACGCTGCGGGCGTTTGGCGCGGAGGAAATTTTTGTGCGCGAACGCGGGAGCTGCCGTATCCGGCGCGAGTTGGTCTCCTGCGACTATTACGATTTTTGGGACGGTAAGCCCGAAACCGTCGCTCGTTTTGACGGGCGTTTTCTAAGCGACTACGCTTGGGCGGAGCCTGCGATTTTTCGCATGTGTGAAAGGAAGAGAAAGCGCAAATGATCCGCAGGGCTTTTCCGCTCTACAAGGCGAAGCGGGAGCGTAGCTGAACGAAAGTTCCCGCGGCATTGCGAAGAAAGAGTCGCGGTGGTCGCATTAAAATTTCCAAACATACACCAATGCGCTCCGTACGGTTTTCGTACGGAGCGCTTGTTATAGTTTTATTTAACATATAACATGCGTTTATTGTGACACATCATGTAAACCGTAACATCCTTTGGCTCTGGAAGGGGACGTGATCTATGAACGAAATCCTGCGTATGGAGCACATCAGCAAACAGTTTGGCGATTTTTATGCGAATAAGGATATCTGCTTCGATGTACGAAAAGGCGAAGTACATTCCCTTCTTGGCGAAAATGGCGCGGGCAAAAGTACGCTGATGAATGTGCTTATCGGCCTTTACCAGCCGACGGAAGGCAGTATCTACCTAAATGGCAAAGAAGTGCGCATTGAGTCGCCCGCGCAGGCGGTGCGCCTTGGTATAGGCATGGTACACCAGCATTTCATGCTGGTTGAGGCCATGACGGTCATGCAAAACATCATACTAGGCGACATGCGTGAAAAGGGCATATTCATCCGCCACGATGCGCGAAGGAAAGAAATCCTCGAGCTTTCTTGGCGCTATGGCCTTAACATTGACCTCGAAGCGCGCATTACGGACATTTCAGTCGGCGAGCAGCAGCGCGTGGAAATCTTGAAGGCGCTTTATCGCGGTGCGGAGATCCTCGTGCTCGACGAGCCCACCGCAGCGCTTACAGACATTGAAGTCGAAGGCCTTTACAAGGTGATTGAAAAGCTCAAAAGCGAAGGCAAGAGCATCGTTTTCATCAGCCACAAAATGCGAGAGGTGCTGCATGTAAGCGACCGCGTGACCATACTTCGTGCCGGGAAAACCATCTGCACGCTCAACGCCAACGAAACCGATGGCAAGGAGCTCGCAAACCTCATGATCGGACGCGACTTGATCGAGTGCGATTATGAGAAGGCCGAATCTGACGGTGAACCTATCATCGAGCTGAAAAAAGTCGACTATAACAAGCAATCCAAGCACAACGGGCTTTCCGAGGTGTCGCTGAGCGTGCGCCGCGGCGAGATCGTTGGCATTGCGGGCGTAGATGGAAACGGTCAGAGCCAGCTCTCTCAGCTCGTCACAGGCGTGATTGAGGCGGAGGCGGGTGAGGTTCTGCTCAAAGGTGCAAAGGTAGCGCATTTCACACCGGCAGATTTTATCGCGCGCGGCGTTTCGCACATACCTGAAGACCGCAACCTTATGGGCCTTGTTGGTAACATGACGGTGCAGGAGAACCTGCTTCTGAAAGCTACGCAAGACTGTGAGTTCTGTACGCTCAACGGCTGGCACTTGAAAAAGAAAGCAATGCGGGCGCACGCCGACCGCATGCGCGCCAAGTACGACATCCGCTGCCAGTCCATGGAGCAAGAAATCCGTTCCCTCTCGGGCGGTAACCAGCAGAAGGTGATTCTTGCGCGCGAGCTTGAAGCGACGCCGGATTTGCTCGTTGCGGTTCACCCCACGCGTGGGCTTGACATCGGTGCCACACGCTATGTGCGCGATATGATGATAAGCGCGCGGGACCAGGGCTGCGCGGTGCTTCTTATCAGCGCTGACTTCGACGAGATCTTGCAGATGTCCGACCGCATTCTCGTGATGTTCGAGGGTAAGATCATTGGCGAATATCCCGGCAAAGAGCCGCCCATTCAGGCAATCAGCCTCGCCATGACGGGAAAGTAGGGAGGGATAAAAGATGCAAAAAACAAAGCTGTTCAGACTTTTGATTCCGGCCCTGTCCATCCTGATGGCATTTGTGATCGGAATGGTCATCATATTGTGCCTGGGGTCAAACCCCTTTCAGGCGATCGGTTATCTCGTTAAGGGTGCGTTCGGCTCCACGACAAACCTCGCCAACACCGTTGTGCGGGCAATGCCGCTGATTTTCTGCGGGCTTTGCACATGCTTTGCGTACCGCTGTGGCGTATTTAACCTTGGCGGAGAGGGTCAGTTCCTTGCCGGTGCAATGGCTGCGATTACTGTTTCGCTGCTCATCCGCGGCGAGGGCTGGTGGGTCACGCTCCTCGCGATCGTCGCGGGTACCGTTATGGGAGGACTTTGGGGGCTTTTGCCCGGCCTTCTCAAAATATGGCGCGGCCTCAACGAAATGATCACGACCATCATGTTCAACTACGTCGCTACGCTTTTTATGGGCTATCTGTACACCACCGCGCTTCGCGAGGGCAGCGTGCCGCAAACGGCGCCCGTGCCTGAGGCGACAGTGATCGGCCGCGTATTCCCGGATCTTCGTATCACATGGGGCATCGTTGTTGCACTTGTGCTCGGCGTTGCGCTTTGGTACTTTCTGTTTAACACCTCCAAGGGCTTCCAACTCCGCGCGGTGGGCTTCAACCAAACCGCCAGCAGCTACAACGGCCTTTCTGTGAAACGCTACATGCTTTCGGCATTCATCATTTCCGGTGCAATCGCCGGGCTTGGCGGCGCGTGCGACATCCTTGGCACGCAGTTCCGCCTAATCAGCGGTTACGGCAGCGGTTACGGCTTCGACGGCGTAGCGATTGCGCTCATCGCGCAGCTTCACCCCATCGCGACCGTGATTGTCGCATATTTCTTTGCGGTACTTCGCGTCGGCTCCACCACCATGCAGGTTGGCACGGGCGTTCCCACAAGCGTAATCGACATCATCCAGGCGCTCGTAATCATTTTCGCCGTGGCCGGTTCGTCGATGCTCTATTTGCCCAAAATTCGCGCGTTTTTATCGAACCTCTTCGAGAAAAAGGAGGCAGTGTCATAATGGAGTGGAATGCGATTTCGGACCTTATCATTTCCGCCGTGCGTATGGCTACGCCCCTGTTGTTTGTGGCGCTCGCCGAGCTCTATTCGGAGCGTGCGGGCCTCGTCAACATCGGCCTTGACGGCCTTATGGCCTTCGGCGCACTCTCGGGTTTCCTTGTGTGCTACTGGACGGGCAACCCGCTGCTGGGCGTGCTATGCGGCGCGCTTGGCGGTATGCTTGTAAACCTTGTATATGCATTTTGTACCGTAACGCTCGCCGGGCAGCAGATCGTTTTCGGCATGGCCATCAATATTCTGGCACCGGCGCTTGCATCGTTCATCTATCGCATCGTGTTCGGCGTTAGCTCCACGCTTGCGCAGGCCACGCTCATGAAAACCGTGGCAATCCCCGTGCTCAAGGACATCCCTTTTTTAGGCAAGCTTCTTTTTGACCAAACGCCGATGGTGTATGCGGTTTATCTGCTCGTTATCGTAACGGCGATTTACTTCAACCGCACAAAGTCCGGCCTCAACTACAAGGCCGTGGGCGAATACCCGAAGGCTGCGGAAACCATGGGCATCAACGTAATTAAGCAAAAGTATGTCGCGTGCATCATCTGTGGCTTGTTGGCGGGGATGGGCGGCGCGTATTTGACCACCTGCTACGTCAACACCTATTCGGACGGCATCGTTGCCGGGCGCGGCTTCATTGCCCTTGCGGCGGTTATCTTCGGCCGCTGGTCGGCCTCTGGTGTGTTGATGGCATGCTTGCTCTTCGGCTTCTTCGATGCGCTGCAATTGAGGCTCCAGATCGGCACAAACCTGATTCCTTATCAGCTCTTCCAGATGATCCCGTATGTGATGACGCTCATCGCTTTGACGCTCTTTGGCAGCAAAATCGCAGGACCCAAGGCCAAAGGTAAGCCGTATTACAGGGAGGAGCGCTGAGGCTGAGCGCTGCGGTTCTATCCAAAACGAAACACCCGAGAACATCCTACAAGGTAATTCCGGGCAAACGCCCGATTACAAAACTAAACTTTGGAGGGAAAAGGATACCATGAAGAAAGTTTTCGCGCTTGTTCTTGCCCTGTGCCTGACGGTTGCCGTTTTGAGCGGCTGCGCTGGCACGCCCGCCGCATCCGACGGCGATAAGGTCTATAAGGTCGCGATGATCTGCGATTCCAGCATTTCCGATGGTGGCTGGGGTGCTGCCTGCTACAATGGCATGGTAGCCGCTGCCGAACAGCGCGGCTGGGAAACCGCCTACACCGACTCGATCGACCAATCCGCCTACGCGGACACCATGATCAGCTACTGCGACCTCGGCTATGACATGATCTTCGCGCCGGGCAACCAGTACAGCGATGCTGTGAAGCAGGTTGCTGCGGACTATCCGAACGTCTCCTTCGCAGTGCTCAACGGCGGGACCTCGCTCCCCACTGAAAACATCATGAGCATGCTGCCCAACGCCGACCAGATCGGTTCCATCGCGGGCATCATCGCGGGCTTGATGAGCAAGTCCAACGTCATCGGCTTTATCGGCGGCATGGAGCTTGACACCACGAAGTCCAAGCTTGCGCACTTTGAATCCGCTGCGAAGGTCATCAACCCCGAAATCAAGGCCGTTTCTGCCTATGCCGGCTCGTTCAGCGACACCGCGAAGGGCATGGAGCTTGCCGCTTCCATGATCAACGAGGGTGCGGACGTATTCTTCGGCGACGCTTCTGCGGTTGACTCCGGCGCACGTCAGGCCATCGATCAGGCCAACGGCGACACGGTCAAAATCATTGACATCGGCCAGCCTGCGGACCTCCTTGGCCAGAACCCCTGCGTTGCTGCCAGCGTCGTTACCGATAACGCGGGCATGCTCGCCATCTGCATGGAAAAGGTTGAAACCGGCTCCTTCGGCAACGAAGTCGTCTTCGGCTCGCTCGAGAACAACTGCGTATACCTTGGCAAGTTCAACGACGCGCTCATCGATGCCGCCACCCAGGCTCAAATCCTTGACTATGTCAAGCAGCTTCAGGAAGACACCTTCGGCAAGTAAGCCGCTGAGTATCGATTAAGCTGAACGAATGAAAAAACGGAGCGAAGGCCAAAAAGCTTTCGCTCCGTGATTTTTTAAGCGCCTACTCGTGGTGATGGTGGCTGTGGCCGCAATGTGCTGCGGCAATTTGCTCGCCCGCCTCGGTCAGGGCAATGCTGCCTAGCTCCAGTACCGGGGTGTTGCCCATAAAGTTGGGCAGCGAGGCCCCTTGCGCCACCGTGGCGCGGAAATACTCGTAAAGCGGGCTTTCCTTATACTCCTCATAACCGTACCCGTTCAGGGGAATGTCGTAATCGAGGGTGATAAGCCCGAGGTCCTCCAGCCCTTGCAAGAAAACGCCCGCCTCTTTGACCGTTTCCATGTCGTCGGCCGCCGAGCGTAGAAAAACCGGCGCCAGAGCGACGAGGCCAAAGCTTTCTTCCCTGCTATCCTTTACGGTGAAGCGGGCCACAGGCAGGTAATGGTGGTGGCCGAGCTGATGAAGAAACTCCTTTTGATCTTCCGTCGCCTCAACCGGCGTGGCATGGGCATCGGCCCGGCAGGGGTGGTTATGATCGTGATCGTGGCCGCAGCCGCAGTGTTCGTCGTGTGGCATTGTTATACTCCTGTTCTCTTGGATTGATAAAACTATCATACACAGCCACAAGAGAAAAGTCCACGCCAATGTGCGGGGGTTAGGTGTTCCTGCGGCGTTCATTTGTCGGAAAACAGTAGAAACGCAAAAGGGGCTTACTTTAAGTAGCCCCTTGCTTTTGCTCACCATTGTAAGGAAAAGGAGTTCGGTTAAACTCAGGTTCCAAGATACGCGGCCTTTACCGCCTCGTTGACAAGCAGCTCCTTGCCTGGGCCGGTCATGGTGATGCGCCCCGTTTCGAGCACATAGCCTGTATCCGCGGTGGAGAGCGCCATGTTGGCATTCTGCTCAATAAGAAGAATCGTCACGCCGCGCTTGTTGATTTCTTTGATGATGCTGAAGATGTCGCGCACGATCAACGGCGCGAGGCCCAGAGAAGGCTCATCCATCATCATAAGTTTTGGGCGGCTCATGAGCGCGCGCGCAACCGCAAGCATCTGCTGCTCGCCGCCGGAAAGTGTGCCGCCCGCCTGCCAGGATCGTTCCTTCAGGCGCGGGAAAAGCTCGTAGACCCATTTGATGTCCGGTGTAATGTCGTCATGGCGCATATATGCGCCAACGCGCAGGTTTTCGTACACCGTCAGATCGGGGAAAATTTTGCGCCCTTCGGGTACGAGCGTAATGCCGCGGCTCACGATTGTCGTTGTATCCTTGCCTGCGATGTTTTCCCCCTCAAACTCGATCACGCCGCTCTTGGGCTTAACAAGCCCTGCAATGGCGCGCAGCGTAGAGCTTTTGCCTGCGCCGTTTGCGCCGATTAGGGTGACGATGGCGCCTTTGGGCACATCGAAGCTGATGCTCTTAACGGCTTCAATGCCGCCGTAGTTTACCTTGAGGTCACGGATGCTAAGAATCGTTTCGCTCATTCGCTCACCCCCAGATACGCGTTGATCACGTGTGGATCCGCCTGCACG
>JAEZGQ010000131.1 GCA_023416895.1 Bacillota bacterium
AACCTGCTGGTGGGGTACGACAAAAGCGATGATGCCTCGGTTTATAAGGTGAGCGATACGCTTGCGCTCGTGCAGACGCTCGATTTCTTTCCGCCCATTGCGGACGATCCATACCTGTTCGGGCAAATCGCCGCGACCAACGCGTTAAGCGACATTTACGCCATGGGCGGCGAACCGAAGCTTGCCTTAAACATCCTTTGCGTGCCTGAAAAAATGGAAAAGTCCGCTGTGCACGACATTTTGCGCGGCGGCTACGAAAAGGCTTACGAGGCGGGTGCCATCATCACGGGCGGGCACAGCATTTTTGATGACGAGCCGAAATACGGCCTAAGCGTTACGGGTTTTGTCCACCCCGATAAGGTGCTTACAAACAGCGGTGCGCGCGAGGGCGACGTGTTGTTTTTAACAAAGCCGCTCGGGATCGGTATTCTCTCCACGGCCATGAAGGCGGAGCTTTTGAGCGCGGAAGGGGAAGCGCTTATGTATAAGCTTATGACCACGCTCAACAAGGCCGCGCGCGACGCGATGGTGCGCTTTGAGGTGCATTCTTGTACGGATGTGACGGGCTTCGGCTTTTTGGGGCATGCGCTTGAAATGGCGCAGGGTTCTGACGTAACGCTCGAAATCGACACGATGGCGCTTGATCTTTTGCCGGAGGCGCTTTCCTTTGCGCACATGGGCGTTTTGCCTGCGGGACTTTACAGAAACCGCGCCTTCGCGGAAAGCGGCGTGGACGCAGGGAGTGTGGAACTTGCCGTACAGGATGTGCTTTACGACCCGCAAACCTCAGGCGGTCTTCTCATTGCCGTTTCGCCTGAAGATGCCGACGCGCTGTTTGTAGCGCTCAAGGAAGCCGTGCCGAGCGCGCAGCGCGCAGGTACGGTAAAGGCATACGACGGCGCTCGGATACGGCTGAAATAAGAAAATGTAAGATAGAAAAACGGGAACGCCTTCTCTTATACGAAGGCGTTCCCGCTTTTTCAAACGGCTGTCGATCTGTTTTGCACCCCGTGCCAGCTCTCTGCGAAGCATCAGCAAAAAGGCTACCTTTGGCAAGGAGCCGAAACCCTAAGAATGTTTCACCGTATACTTTCGGTTTCAACCGTCTTAATAAAAACGGGCAAGCCGTTTGCGGCGGTTCGCTGAGCGTCGCGATAACCGCACGCGCTCCAAAACCGCTGCGCCGGCCCGTAAGCGCACACATAAAGGCCTTCAACTTTAAGCGCGAGGAGCTCTTTCTCAACATGCGCAACAAGCGCTTTGCCAAGCCCTTTGCCCTGAAACTCAGGGGTAAGGCCAATTTCAAGAATGGTGCCGTAGTTCTCGATCTCTGTAAAATCACCCTCGCCATCGTCATTTTTCCAAAGAGCAAAGCCTGCACATACCGTTTCATAATAGGCGAGGCAACCGTGAAGCTCGCCGCAAAGAGCGCCGTCAAACAGGCGGCGGATGAAAGTGTCAATCACATCTTCCGGAGTATCGGCATCCTCGGCGGTGCGGTAGTATTCCGTCAGCAGGCGGTGAAACTCCGAAAAATGGGCAGGGGAAAGCGGTTCAAAGCGAAGTGTCATAAGTGCCTCCGGCAAGAAATATCATAAAGTATGCGTGATACACAATCAAGAATCACGCCCTTGCGCATGCGTTATCCTCATGGTAGAATAAAGAAAATTTAGACCAACTCACAAATTTTCTTTATGGCGGCGACTGCCGCGTCAATTTCAGCCTCTGTCGTGGTATATCCCACGGAAAAACGCACCGTCCCCTGCGGAAACGTGTGGAGCGTTTTGTGCGCGTTTGGTGCACAGTGAAGCCCACAGCGCGTTAAAATGCCATAGTCCTTTTCGAGTGCGAACGCGACAGAAGCGTTGTCCATACAAGGAAAATCAAGGCTCACAACGCCCACGCGGCGGGAAAGCTCTTGTACACCCGCAAGGCGTACACCCTTAAGGCCGCGTATTCCATTAAGAAACCGCTCGGTAAGCGCCAGTTCATGCGCGCGAAGCGCATCGATGCCCTTCTTAAGAACAAACGAGAGCGCGGCGTCAAACCCGTAAAGCCCGGGAAGGTTCAAAGTACCCGCCTCGAATTTGTCTGGCATGTAGGAAGGAATTTCCTCGCTGTCGGACATACTGCCCGTGCCGCCGGAAACGAGCGGGTCGAGCGCCTTGGCAAACGCGGGAGCAAGAAGAAGCGCGCCAACGCCCTGCGGCCCCAAAAGCCCCTTGTGGGCGGGAACACAAAGCGCGCTCAAGGAGAGCCCTTCAAAATTCACAAGGATGTGGCCGGCCGTCTGCGAAGCGTCCAAAACCAAAGGGATTTCATGCGTACGGCAGATGCTTGCAATCTCTTCAAGCGGCGCAAGCGTGCCGCACACGTTTGAGGCGTGTGAAACAATCACAAGCCGCGTACTGGGCGTGATAAGCCGCTTTAGGGATGCGGGGTTGATGTTACCCGCATCGTCCGCCTCCATGCGCGAGAAGGAAACGCCAATTTTTGTGAGCTGGGTAAGCGGGCGCATCACCGCGTTGTGTTCGAGCGCTCCGACAATCGCGTGGTCGCCGGGTTTCAAAAAACCCTTGATGCATTGGTTGAGCGCAGCGGTCGCGCCCGAGGTAAACACGACATGCGATGGGTCGGAAAAATGAAAAAGCTCCGCAAGCTTCTCCCGCACGCCGAGCACCGTAAGTGCGGCCTCGGTGGCGGCGGGGTAGGAAGCGCGGCCGATGTTCGCGCCAACGCCGCTTAAAAAATGCGCCATCGCTTCGGCCACGCCGGGCGCTTTGGGGAAGGAAGTCGCGCCGTTGTCCAAGTAGATATACCGCATAAAAACCTCCGTGGGAAAAATAAAACGCAAAACCGATGCTGTACCCACAGCTTAACATAGATGTAAGCAGAAAAAAATGCGGGAAGGTTGGGAACTATGAAAAAATATCTGTCCGTTGTGATTACGGGGCTTGTGATCGGCGCGCTCGCGGTACTTTTGAGCGTGCTTGGAAACCCCGCGAACATGGGATTTTGTACGGCTTGCTTCCTCCGCGACATCGCGGGTGCTTTGAAGCTTCACGCATCCGACAAAACGCAGTTTATGCGGCCGGAAATCCTCGGCATGATCATCGGCGCGTGCGGCATTGCGCTTGTAAAAAAGGAATTTCG